>JAAZFW010000531.1 GCA_012511525.1 Clostridiaceae bacterium | reverse complement strand
CCGCCTATTTGCCGGAGCCTTTTTTTATTCGACATCCTGAAGCGCGTCGTAGCCCTCTTCGCCAGTTCGGACCTTGACCACATTCTCCACATTGTAGACGAAGATCTTGCCGTCCCCGATATTGCCGGTGTACAGCACCGCCTTGGCGATCTCGATGATCGTGCGCACGGGCACCTTGCTGACCACGATCTCGATCTTGATCTTGGGCAGCAGGTGCGTTTCGACCGCGACACCGCGGTAGAACTCGGTGCGTCCGCCCTGCTGGCCGTAGCCGAGCACGTTGATTACGGTCATGCCGGTGATGCCGACCTTGTCGAGGGCCGTCTTGAGCGATTCAAACTTGCTCTGCTTGGTGATGATCTCCACCTTGGTGAACTTGATGTCGGAAACTGTCACGACCCGCGGCTCGACCAGCTGGACCGGAACGGCCTGCTCGACCGGTACACTGCCGGCGTTAAAGCCGTTCCGGCCCGGGTAGGCGGTCAGATCGGCGCTGACAAAATCGGCATAGGCGCTTTCCAGACCGTGTTCGGAAACATCCAGCCCGGTGATCTCCTCTTCGCGGGTTGCCCGAAGACCGATCACCTTCCGGATGATCAAAAACACGATGGTCATCGTCCCGGCCACCCAGGCGGCGACGGAGATAACGCCGAGCAGTTCGACGCCGAGCAGTTTGAACCCGCCGCCGTAGAGCAGACCCTTGGGCATGGTGCCGCCGGCATAGCTGTATTCGGCGGCGGAAAACAGGCCGACCAGGACCGTGCCGGCGGCGCCGCACAACCCATGGACCCCGATGGCGCCGACCGGATCGTCGATCTTCAGCACCTTGTCGATGAACTCGATGCCGAACACGACCAGAAGGCCGGCGATGACCCCGATCGCGAAAGCGCCAACCGGCGTAACCAGGTCGGTGCCGGCCGTGATCGCCACCAGCCCGGCCAGAGCGCCGTTAAGCGTCATCGAGACGTCCGGCTTTTTAAAGCGGATCCAGGTGACAAGCATCACGGTGACGGTTGAGGCCGCCGCGGCCATGTTGGTGGTGACGAAAATGCGCCCCATGCTCGCCAGGACCGAATCGCCTTCGGCCGATACCGTCGAGCCACCGTTGAAACCGAACCAGCAGAACCACAGGATGAAGACGCCCAGCGCAGCCAGAGTCAGGCTGTGGCCCGGGATGGCGCGCGGTTTGCCGTTCGGGTCATACTTGCCGACGCGAGGCCCCAGAATTTTTGCGCCGACCAGTGCCGCGATACCGCCGACCATGTGCACGGCCGTCGAGCCGGCAAAATCGTGGAAGCCCAGTTGGGCCAGCCAGCCGCCGCCCCAGATCCAGTGGCCGGAAATGGGGTAGATGACGGCGCTGATCACGGCGCTGTAGAGGCAGTAGGCGATAAAGCGGGTCCGTTCGGCCATGGCGCCGGACACGATCGTGGCCGCCGTGGCGCAGAAAACGGTCTGGAAGATGATGAAGGTTTCCCGCGAAATACCGGCGGGCAGCATGGCGTCGTAGGACCCCCGGGTGAACCAGTCCAATCCGCCGACCAGGGCGCTTGAGCCGGCAAACATGAGGCCGAACCCGAGCACCCAGTAGACAACCGTCCCGATGGCAAAGTCCATCAGGTTCTTCATGATGATGTTGCCGGCGTTCTTGGCCCGGGTCAGGCCGGTTTCAACCATGGCGAATCCGGCCTGCATGAAAAAGACCAGGGCTGAGGCGACCAGAACCCAAATCGTGCTTACAGATGACAGCATAACATTTCTCCTCTCTCGTATTGGACCGGTCCGGGAGACAAAAGAAAAGGCGCCGACCGGATTTCCGGTGCAGCGCCTTTGCTCTTGTCTGGCCCATTATAAGCCGATCCCAAGACGGCTGTCAAGCAATAATGCAAGAGCTAAATCATAATTATGCAAATACACGTACAAAAGATGAAATTATCCGACCATATTTAGTGATATAGAAATTATTGCATCATTAACTTGCAAATTACCAGTCGAACAAAGCCCAATCCGGCTCAGCGTCGGGATCGGTCGTCTCGCGCACGACCAGCTTTGCCGGCAAACGCATCGCCCGGGGACCGGCTAAACCTGTACGCCCTTCGGCGCGCTCGATCAGGCAGCTGGCCGCCAAGCGTCCCATCTCGGTCTTGGGAACGTCGATCGTGGTCAAAGACGGCCGGACGATCGAGGCGATAAAGGTGTTGTCGTAGCCGACCAGGCGGATGTCCCCGGGAATGGCAAGGCCCTTTTCGCGCAGGGCATGGCAGGCGCCGGCCGCCATCTGGTCGTTGGCCGCGAAGATTCCGTCAAGTCCGTCAGAACCTGCCGTTTCCAGCAGCCGGCAGGCCGCCCGGTAGCCGCTGGCCTGGCTGAAGTCGCCCGCAGCCACGCGGCTGTCCGGAAGCGTCAGGCCGGCGCGAAGCAGGGCACGGCGAAAGCCGAGCAAACGATCCTGGGCCAGGCTGCCGTGCAGCGGACCTGCGATATGCGCCAGCTTTTGGCAGCCGCGCTCGAGCAGGTGCTGCGCGGCCAGATCCCCGCCTTCCGTCCCGTCCGCAAAGACGGAATCGAGCCCGTAGCGGGTCAGGTCCAGCTCGAGACTGACCACCGGCATGGGGTAGCCGCGGTGCGACAAGGCGGCCAGGTTCAGGAAATAACCTTCGTCTCGCTTGTCATGGCTGGTGTCCAGGATGATGCCGCTGACCCGCGATTGCGTCAGACGGCGGATGCAATGGATCTCGCGTTCGGCGTCGTCGCGGGTGTCGTGCAGAACCAGGTCGTAGCCGCTCTGGTCGAGCACCTGGTTGATCCCGTCGATCACGTACGGGTAGAAGACGCTGGTGATCCGGGTCGTGACCAGGCCGATGGTGCGCGCGCGGCGCTTTTTTAGCTGGCTGGCCATCGGATCGGCGACATAGCCCAGCTCGTCGATGGCGTCTTTCACCCGCTGGCGCAGCGGCGCGCTGACCGGCCGCGTGTTGTTGATCACGTTCGAAACCGTTGCGATCGAGACCTGGGCCCTTTGGGCCACATCCTTGATTCCTGGCATGGCGCACCTCAAAAACGTTTTACACTTTGCGCCTATTCTAGGCTGCATTCCGGGCCCCGTCAAGCTGGCCAGATCAAATAGTGTGGCGATATAGCATTAAAAGATGGTTTTAACTGGGTATAATAACGGTTTTTCTGGGTGTAATTGACTGAAAAACGTTTTACAGCTATGCTGAAACCAGAATGGGTGAAGAGGGGTGATCGCCATGACCTGGTACACAAAGAGTTTCCGCCGCAACCTGGTCGACATGCACATCGACGACTGGGACGAGGCCTTTTTACGTGATTTTGATCCGCAGCAGTATGTTGACTGCCTGAAGACCGCCCGTATCCAGAGCCCGATGATCTACCTGCAGTCCCATGTCGGGCTGTGCAACTGGGATACCGCCAGCGGACGCACCCACCGGGCCTTTGCCGGCAACCGCAAGCTGCATCGGCTGCTTGACTTATGCCACGAGGCCGGGATGGACGTCGTCGCCTACTACAGCCTGATCTACAACAACTGGGCGTACGACGCGCATCCGGACTGGCGCATGCTGCACCGGGACGGTTCGCCCAGCCGTGCGGATCCGTCGCATGGTTTCATGAGCGGCGGCCGCTACGGACTCGTCTGCCCCAACCAGCCAGGTTACCGGGATTTCCTGCAGCGCCAGTTCGCCGAATTTTGCCGGGAATTTTCTTTCGAAGGCCTGTTCCTGGACATGACCTTCTGGCCGATGGTCTGCACGTGCGACGCCTGCAAGATGCGGTACCGGGCGGAAACCGGTTGCGACATCCCGGATGTGGTCGATTGGCAGGACGAGGCCTGGCTGCGATTCCAGGCGGCCCGCCAGGCGTGGATCGGCGAATTCGCGGCCTGGTGCACGGCAAAAATCAAGGCGATCCGGCCGGAGGTGTCGATCGAGCACCAGTTCTCGACGGTCTGCCACGACTGGCGCTTCGGTGTCGACGAAAAGGTCAACCTGGCCAACGACTACGCGGGCGGCGACCTCTACGGCGGTCATCTGCAGCAAAGCTACATCTGCAAGATCTACCGCGAGGCGACACGAAACCAGCCCTTCGAATACATGACGTCGCGCTGCGACCCGGCGCTGCGGGTCCATACCACCACCAAGACGCTCGAGGACCTGATGCTGCATAATTTCCTGGCCCTGGCCCACCACGGCGCTTTCCTGGTGATCGACGCGATCGACCCGGCCGGCACGATCAACCCCATGGTCTACGAGCGGATCGGCCAGGTGTTTTCCGCCTCCATCCCGTACGAACCGTTTTTAACCGGCTCGCTGGTCAGCGAAGCAGCCCTGGTCATGAGCTACGACAGCAAGTTCAGCGCCGCCGCCTTACCGGCCGACCCGGATGCGGCCGATCGCAGCCAGCCCCAGCTCAAGGCCCAGCTGGGCATGGCCAGCCTGCTGAACGAGATGCGCCTGACGCATACTGTTCTGCCATGCAACCGTCTCGACCGCCTCGCGGGCAAGAAACTCGCCCTGCTGACGGACGCGCCGCGGCTGCGGCCGGAGCAAATCGACCGGCTCACGCGGTTTGTCGCCGACGGCGGGTCGCTCTATTTGTCGGGCACAACCGACGAACGGCTGGTCGAGCACCTGCTGGGGCTCCGGCGCATCGGGCTGAGCCGAGAGACCAGCACATATATAGCGCCGACAGAGGATGGCCAGGTGTTTTTCGCACCCGAGTACTCGGCCCGCTACCCGCTCAGCTTCGAAGGCCGTCAGGTTCTGGTGGAAAACCCCCGGCAGCAGCAGGTCCTGGCGACGGTCACGCTGCCCTACACCGACCCGGCCGACCAGACCACGTTCGCCTCGATCCATTCCAACCCGCCCGGGCGTGCGACCGAACACCCCGCAATCGTCCTGGGCCGCTATGGCCAGGGCCGCGTCCTGTGGCTTGCCTGCCCGCTGGAAACGCAGATTCAGCAGCCGATCCGGACGGTGCTTCGCCAGCTGCTCGAACAGCTGGCCCGGCCGGAGGTCCTGGCCAGCGACGCGCCTTCTTGTGTCGAGATGACGCTGTTTGCTGACGGCAGACAACACATCCTCCACCTTGTCAACGTGCAGGAGTCCCGTCCCATCTGGCCGGTCGCGCCGTTTGCTGTCCGATTGAAATTGGATTCATCGCCGCACCATGTCCGGCGCGCCCCGGATTTGACGGATGTCCCCTTTACCGTTGAAGACCGTTCGGTCTGCTTTCAGACCGCCGAACTTCGCCTGTTTGACACGTATGTCATCGACTAGGCTACAGGCCGCTGGAAAGAAGGAGAGTAACATGGTACGTTCACAACTCGAAAAGGCCATGGAAAACGGCCAGGGTATCCTGCGATTGGCTCCCGTCTGGGTGCCCCGCTCGTTTTGCCGGCCAGGCAAGCGGATTAAGCTCCATCCGGACGATTACTACGCGCTGGGGCTGGAACGCGGCGGCATCGACGAACGCTGGTTCGCCTCGACGACGCAGGCAGACAACGGGCCGGGGACGCCTGGCGACGAGGGCCTCAGCTACGTCCTTCTCGACCCGGACGGACAGACGCGAATCTTGCTGTGTGACGCGGTCGACCTGCTGCAGGGCGACCTGATCGGGCATGACCTCTGGCGTGAGGAAGGCCGCTGGCCGATGTTCTCCAAGTTCTTTGACAACGCCGGCCCGCTGCCGCACCATATCCACCAGCGCGATGCGCACGCAGCCCGCGTCGGCATGAGCGGCAAGCCGGAGATGTATTTTTTCCCATCGCAGCTCAATAACCATGGCGGTGAGTTCCCGTTCACGTTTTTCGGCCTCAATCCGGAAACGAGCCGGGAGCAGGTGCGGGACGCGCTGGCCATGTTCCCCCGCGGCGACAACAAGCTCCTGGATTTGTCCCGGGCCTACAAGCTGGTACTGGACACCGGCTGGGACGTGCCGCCCGGCGTCCTGCACGCCCCGGGCAGCCTGTGCACCTACGAGCCCCAAGTTGCCAGCGATGTCTACGCCATGTACCAGTCCGTGCTCCTCAACGGCCAGTGTGTCCCGGAGGACCTGCTCTGGAAGAACAGCCCGCCCGAGGAACGGGGCAACATCGAGTACCTGCTCGAGGTCATCGACTGGGAGCAGAACGTCGATCCGGCTTTTTCCGAGCGCCATTTCATGCGGCCGCTGCCGGTCCGGCCTGAGGCCGCAATGGCCGAAGACGGTTACCTAGAGGAATGGATCTGCTATCGCTGCCCGGCCGTCAGCGCCAAGCGCCTGACCGTCCGGCCCGGCCGCACCGCCGTCATCCGCGACATGGCGGCCTACGGCCTGATCTGCATCCAGGGGCATGGCAGGATCGGCCCGCATGCATTGTCGTCACCGACCCTGATCCGCTATGGCCAGCTGACTGAAGACGAGTATTTTGTCAGCGAACCGGCTGCCAGCGTTGGCGTTACGCTGGTCAACCCGTCACAGACCGAAGATCTGGTGATTCTTAAGCACTTCGCCCGCAATCCGGATTGCCCGGTTGCCTGAACTGACCTTCCGGTGGTAGGATAGGGCAGGGGGTGCGATCATGGTTCCTATGGTGTCCCTGGCCGGCATTTGCCTGACCCTAGTCCTCAGT
>JAAZFW010000530.1 GCA_012511525.1 Clostridiaceae bacterium | reverse complement strand
GCCCAAGACCGCGGGCGGTGCCGGCAACATCTCCCCGTCCCCGAACACGATCAACGGCCGGGTGACGCCGCTGAGATTCCGGGCACATCTGGGCATGATGGGCTCGATGAGTGTCGGGATCAATCTGCTCGAGTCGCCGCCCGAAGAGCTTTCTGAGCTGAAGACGTGGCTGGAACCCTTCAAGCGGCTGCGCCCGGACCTTCAGGACGCCTATGTCTACCTGCTCGCGTCGGCTTACCAACACCCTTATGCGATTTTCCAGTATGTCAACCGGGGCCGGACCGCCACCACGCTGTTCGCGTTCGGCCATGGCCTTAATTTTCAGCAGCAGCTGCCCCTCATCCGGCTGCGCGGCCTGCAGTCGGACGCGCTGTACACCTGCGAGGACGGCCGGTCGCTGTCCGGTCAGGCCCTGATGAACCGGGGCGTTCCCATCCAGCTGCGCGGCGATTACGCCAGTTATGTTGAAACATGGAGCTGCCATGACTGAAACAGTTCGGATCACCAACCAGCAGGCCCGCCGCTTTCTGCTGCTGAAGCATGGCCTGATCGGCCCCTATCGCTTTTACGGCAAACAGGGCATTTTGGATTTTGTCGGCCAGGCCGGCTGCATTCAGTTCGACCCGGTTGATACGTGCGGGAAAAACGCGGAACTGGTCTTGCAGTCACGGGTGAAGGACTTCAGGAAGGACCAGCTTTACGATCTGCTGTATACGGATCGGGACCTTTTCGATTACTTTGACAAGAACCTCGCCATATTACGCACAGAGGACTGGCCGCATTGCAGCCGTATCCGCGTGTCTTACCGGGAAGGCTGCCGCAGCCATCGCGAAGTCGACGCGGTTCGAGCAACCATCATCGAACGTATCCGGGAGCAGGGCCCGGTCTGTTCTGCCGATCTCGAGTTCGATACCAAGGTCGCCTGGTTCTGGCAGGATACGCGCCTTTCCCGAGCGGCGTTGGAGACACTGTATTTTCGCGGCGACCTGGTTGTGCACCACAAGGAGGGAACCATCAAGTATTATGATCTGGCGGAGCGCTGCCTCGCACCGGAGCTGCTGGACGCACCCGATCCGTTTGCGGATGACGCGGCTTATGCCGCGTGGCGTGTCCTGCGCCGGATCGGTTCCGTCGGGCTGCTCTGGAACCGTGCGTCGGACGCCTGGCTAGGTGAAGGACGGCTGAAGTCCGGCGAGCGGGGCGCCGTTTTCGACCAGCTGCTTGGCGACCGCAAGATCCTGGCCGTGCACGTCGCCGGAATGAAAGACCCGCTTTACTGTGTGGCGTCCGATCGGCCGCTGCTCGACGTAATTCGGCAGGATACGCCGCTTGCGCCGCGCTGCGAACTGCTGGCACCGCTGGACAACCTGCTCTGGGACCGGCGCCTGATCCGTAGCTTGTTCGGCTTTGATTATACGTGGGAGATCTACACACCGGCCGCGAAGCGCCGGTACGGCACCTATGTCCTGCCGCTTCTTTTCGGCGACCGGTTTACCGGCAGGCTGGAGGCGGTCTGCGACCGTAAAGAGAAAAAACTGGTGGTCAGGCGGATCTGGTATGAAACGGACGTACAGCCGGACAGCCGGTTGCAGGAGGCCGTCGGGGACTGCCTCGTACGGTTTGCGCACTTTAACGGCTGCAGCCATGTTGTGCTGGCGGAGGGGTCACATGAACCTGGTGCTTGACCTGATAAACGATGGCCGGTCGGAAACGGTTTT
>JAAZFW010000529.1 GCA_012511525.1 Clostridiaceae bacterium | reverse complement strand
GGTGGAGACGCAGGTGAAACCCGACGCAATCATGCAGGCTGATCATTTCCGGGGCATGCGCTGCCGGCCGGATGAACTGCTGACACGCTGCAGCCGTTTCAACGCCCACGCTCACCTTTTCCTTGACGAGCAGCGCGACTTTCCAGGCCGCCAGCTGCTATTGAAAAGCTTCTTTACCCTGCTCTACTTCTGCCGCGTCGCCGAAGAGTTCTACGACGACACGTATGTGACAGCCGTGCGCCAGCTGCCCGGCGGTGAGCTTGACGTTGAGCTGATGTGTCTGGACGCCGCCGCCAATCTGGCCGCCAGTTACGTTGACCGGCATGCCGCTGTCTTCTTTTCGGCGACCCTGGCCCCCCTGCCCTATTACGTCGGCCTGATCCAGGGGCATCACCGCCAAGGCGAAGAAGAATCGCTGCAGCTCGGTTCGCCGTTCCCGCCGGAAAATCTGCTGGTTATGGTTTGCTCCAGTTTGTCGGTGCGTTACAAGCAACGCCAGGACACCGCCGCCGCAGTGCTGAATTTGCTGCTGACCGCCTGTCGCCAGAAAACAGGCAATTACCTTGTTTTCGCGCCATCCCACGCCTATGTGCAGATGCTGCGGGCCTTGCTGCGCAGCCGTTCGGACCGCGACGATTTCGATTACCTGTTCCAGGTTCGCGAGATGAACGATGCCATGCGCCAGAAGTACCTCAGCCGATTCGATCATTTCGGCAGCCGGACCTTGCTGGCGTTCGCGGTCATCGGGGGCATGTTCGGTGAAGGCATCGACCTGGTTGGGGAAAAGCTGGCCGGAGTCGTGATCATCGGAGTCGGCTTGCCGCAGATCTGTCCCGAGCGGGAAATCATGAAACAATATTACGCCCAGGCGCTGGGCAGCGGCTACGAATACGCCTACCTGTACCCCGGGTTTAACAAAGTGCAGCAAGCGGCCGGGCGTGTCATCCGCAGCGATACCGACCGGGGGTTTGTCCTGCTCATCGACGACCGCTACGCGCTGCCCGATTACCGCTCGCTCTTTCCGGCCGAATGGCAGCCGGTCGACATCGCCGATGAAACGGACGCTGCGCGTGAAATCCAGGCCTTCTGGAACCTCAGGGACTGTTAAGAAATTAGCAGCTCTTTTCATCGAGAGATTGACGAGTCTGGTCAATCTCTCGGGGAACCTATCGAACTGCTTATTGATGAACAGTCACTCAGCTCGGATCCGCCGGCTTGAGATGGCGCAGCATATCCAGCCGGGTGTAGACTTTGTCCAGGTGGTAGGTCAGGTATGAGGCGGAAAACGCGATGATGAACCGGCGAATTTCAGAAGACAAGCTAAAATCGAACAAGCGCCCGAGGGGCGCCTGGCGGATATGGCCCAGGCAGGCCAGCCCGCCTGACGGCAGCGGCAGGAGATCCGTACTGCGCATGCCGCAGGCGGGTTTGTCGCAAAAGATGCTGCCGGCGCTGATGCTGTAACGCCAATTGCCGGTATCGACCGGTTTGCCGCAGCCCAGGCAGCTGTCCAGCCGGGGGGCGAAGCCGACCTCCATCAGCAGGCGCAGCTGTGCCGCATGAACAGCCAGCAGCGGATCGGGCGCATGGCTGATCGCCTGCATGCTGTATGCCCACAACCGGTACAGGCCAGGCTGGGGCAGATCGTCGCGCAGGATGTCGAGCATGACCTCCGCCAGGTGCGAGGCGCAGACCAGCCGCTCCAGGTCCTGCTGCAGGGCGCTGAACGGCTCGATCAGCTCGGACGATTGCAGCCGGTAACGGTTCTTGTTGGCAAACAGCTCGAAATCGCCCAGGGAAAACACCTGCGTCGTCAGCACGTGCGGGCTGCGCGCGCGCCGCGCGCCGCGCACCGAGACACTGATCAGGCCGTGTGCTTCGGTCAAAAGGCTGATAATCCGATCGCTTTCGCCGACCGGCACCGCCCGGAGCACGAACCCTTTGGTCTTGATCAGGGCCATCCCGGTTCAGGCCCGGGTCTCCAGACCCAGCGTGCGCAGGATATCGCGCCGGTTGCGCCAGCCCGGACGCACCTTGACAAACAGCTCGAGAAGGCAAGGGCAGCCGGCCATCTGCTCGATGTTCAAGCGTGCCTTGGTGCCGATCGCCTTGAGCATGCTGCCCCCCTTGCCGATCAGGATCCCCTTGTGGCCGTCCTTATCGCAGTAGATGACGGCGGATACGCGGATCTGTGTGCGATCAGGACTCCCGATCTCCTCGAATTTCTCGACTTCGACCGCGCTGCCGTGGGGGATCTCGTCGTGCGTCATGAGCAGGACCTGCTCGCGGATCAGCTCGGCGGCCATCTCCCGCTCGGTCAGGTCCGTCACGCTGTCGACCGGGTAATACTGCGGACCTTCCGGCAGGAGTTTGCGGATTTCTGAAAGCAGATCGTCCAGCCCGTCCCCGTTTCTGGCTGACAGCGGGATGATGGCGGCAAAAGGATACGCCTGGTCGTAGCGGACAATCAGGGGCAGCAGCTGCTCCTTGGCCATCTTGTCCACCTTGTTGAGCAGCAAAATGACCGGCTTTTCCAGCTTGCTCAGCCGCTCCAGCAAAGCCTGTTCCATCGCAGGCAGCTTTGAGGCCGTCTGGGCGCGGGAAGCGTCGGTGACCAAAATCACGATGTCCGCATCGGTCAGAGCCGCTGCGATGCTAACGAGCATATTTTTGTCCAGCCGCGTGTTCGCCGTGTGGTAACCCGGCGTGTCCAGGAAAATCATCTGGGCGTCCGGCTCGTCGATAATCGCACGGACCACCTGGCGTGTCGTCTGCGGCTTCGGTGACGTGATCGCCAGGTGCATGCCGGCCAGCTGGTTCAGCAGCGTCGATTTTCCGGCGTTGGGCAAGCCCGCCAGGCTGATAAAACCCGATTTGAAATTACTTTCGTTCATGTTGATCCTCTCCTGGCCGGTTCAGGCCGGCCTTTTGCAGGACGGTTTCCTGCAAGGCAAACATCTGGCGCTCGCGATCCGG
>JAAZFW010000528.1 GCA_012511525.1 Clostridiaceae bacterium | reverse complement strand
GCCGTCTGCCGTTTAGGCATAAAGGCAAAAGCCGGCTGACACCGGCCGGCTTTCGCGGATCAGACTGATGTAAAAAGGGGTTCAGCTGTCGCTGAGGGCGGCGAACTTGTCCATCATGCCCAGTGCCTTGCCGGTCCCGATGGCCACGCAGGAGATGGCGTCGTCAGCGACGACGACATCGATCCCGATCTTGGCTGCCAGCATGCGCTCCAACCCGTAGAGCAGCGATCCGCCTCCGGTCAGCACGATGCCGCGCTGGCTGATGTCTGCCATCAGCTCGGGCGGTGTCCGCTCCAGGACGGAATGGACCGCCTCGAAGATCTGGGCGACGGGTTCCTCGAGCGCCTCGAGCATCTCGGTCGAGGTGACGGTGATCGTCGCCGGCATACCGGTGATCAGGTTGCGGCCGCGCACTTCCATCGTCAGTTCTTCGTCGCGCGGATAGGCGCAGCCGATGTTGATCTTGAGCTCTTCTGCCGTCCGCTCGCCGATCAGGATGTTGTGCTTGCGGCGGACATGCTTGACGATCGCCTCGTCGAAGCGGTCCCCGGCGACCTTGAGCGAAAAATCGACAACCGGCTGGCACAACGAAATGACCGCGATGTCGCACGTGCCGCCGCCGATGTCGACGATCATGCTGCCGCAGGCCTTGGTGATGTCGATGCCGGCGCCGATCGCCGCAGCGATCGGTTCGCGGATCAAAAACACATCCTTGGCGCCGGCGTGCTTGCAGGCGTCCTCAACGGCCTTCTGTTCGACCGGCGTGATCACGCTGGGCACACAGACGACGATCGTCGGCTTGAAGTAGCGGGCCAGAACACCTTTGCAGACACGGCCGATAAAGGCTTTAAGCATGACCTCGGTCACCTTGAAGTCAGAGATGACGCCGTCGCGCAGGGGACGGATCGCGTCGACGATGCCGGGCGTCCTGCCCAGCATCAGGCTGGCGCTTTCACCGACCGCCAGCACTTTTCCGGTCTTCGAGTTGATCGCGACCACGGACGGTTCGCGCAGGACAACCCCCTTGCCCTTGACATAGATCAAGACCGACGCCGTTCCCAGGTCAATGCCGATATCCATACCCAAACCCATATGACAACCTCTTTCATGTATGAAATCAGCTGAGCCGCCTGTGCAGTTCGGACATCCGTCTGCCGCAGCGGGCCAGCTGACAATATCTTTGTGAACACTGCCTTACAATGATACAATAGGTTCGCGAGATTATCAACACGATCCGGCCCCTGAACCGGCCGGAAAATCCGGAAAGGATCAAGCGCTGATGCTCAAACTGATCGCCTGCTTCCTGATGCTCATCGACCACATCGGCTTTTATTTCGCCGATCGGCTGCCTCCGGGCCTGTCGGTCGTGATGCGCGCAGCAGGCCGCCTGGCTTTTCCCGTTTTTGCCTGGCTGGTGGCCAAAGGCTATACCCGCACGCGCAACCCGCTGCGTTATTTTATTCGCATGAGCGCATTTGCGATCGTTTCGGAAGCTGTCATCCGGGCCGGCCACGCCCTGATCGGCCTAAACCTGGGCGGGACGAACGTGATGGTCACATTCGCCCTGGCACTGGTCGTCCTGTCCGGGTACATCCTGGCCACCCGCTCCTTCTGGGACATGATCGCCAGCATGCGCCCCATCTCGCCGACGGCGCATACGGCCCCCACGCCCCCGCGCTACGATGTGCGGCTGAACCCGCGCGGCCTGTCTCTGGACCCGCGCATCGGGCTGCCGGTCGGCATCCTGATGATCCTGGCCGCCGCCGGCGCGGCGCTCTGGCTCAGGCCCGACTACGGACTCTACGGGCTGGCGGCCGTCCTCCTCTTCTATGTCATCCAGGAGCATTTCGAGCCTGAGGACCAGCTGAAGCGGTCGCTGCAGTTTTTCATCCTGCTCAACGCCCTGTTCATCCCGGTTCGGCTTTTCCTGATGCACTGGCCGCTGGACTGGACGATCCTGCAGTGCCTTTCGGTCCTGGCACTGCCCCTCTGCGTGCGGTTCGACCGGGAACGCCGGCCAGGACCGGTCCTGAAATATTTCTTCTACGTGTTTTACCCGCTGCACATATTCCTGCTCTCGCTCCTGCGCTCCCTGCTCTCCTGATGAAATCAGGCCGACAATCTGTTAAAATAGGTCAAACATGCGCTGGAAAAGAGGTAATCAGCATGGCTTACTCTGTCGACATCGACCGCAAGTGGCAAAAGAAATGGGAAGATGGCGGTCTGAACCGCTTCCATCCGGAACACATGGACCGCAAGCTTTATGTGCTCGAGATGTTCTCCTACCCTTCCGGAGCCAATCTGCATGTCGGCCACTGGTACAATTACGCGTTGTCCGATTCATGGGCCCGCATGAAACGCATGCAGGGCTACGAGGTTTTTCAGCCGATGGGCTTCGACGCCTTCGGTCTTCCGGCGGAGAACTATGCGATCAAGACCGGCATCCATCCCAAGGACAGCACCCTGGCCAACATCAAGACGATGGAAAAGCAGCTGCGGGAAATGGGCGGCATGTTCGATTGGGATTACGAGCTGGCAACCTGCCTGCCGGAATACTACCGCTGGAACCAGTGGCTGTTCCTGCAGCTTTACAAGAAGGGCCTGGCCTACCGCAAGAACGCACCGGTCAACTGGTGCCCGCGCTGCAGCACCGTGCTGGCCAATGAACAGGTGGTCGACGGCGCCTGTGAGCGCTGCGAGACACAAGTCGTGCGCAAAAACCTGACCCAGTGGTTTTTCAAGATCACCGACTACGCACAGGAGCTGCTGGACAAGCTGCCTGAACTGGACTGGCCGGACAAGACGAAAAAGATCCAGACCAACTGGATCGGGCGCTCGGAAGGTGCCGAACTGGTTTTCGGTGTCGAGAAAGACGGCCGGCCGGTCGAAGGTCCCGACGGGCATGATCTGACCCTGACGGTCTTCACGACACGCACCGATACACTGATGGGCGTCACCTATGTCGTGGTGGCGCCGGAAAGCGAACTGTGCGACCTGCTGACAACCGACGCCTGCCGGGCCGATGTCAGCGCCTACCAGGAGCAGACCGGCAAGGCGACCGAGATCGAGCGGCTGTCAACCGTCCGCGAGAAAACCGGCGTCTTTACCGGATCGTATGCCGTTCACCCGGTCAGCGGCGACCGTGTGCCGATCTGGGCCGCCGACTATGTCCTGGCAGGCTACGGCACCGGGGTTGTCATGGCGGTTCCCGGGCACGACGAACGCGATTTCGCTTTTGCCGAACGATTCAGCTTGCCGATCAAGCGCGTAATTCGCTCCGCGGACGGCTCTTTTGACGAACTTCCGTTCACCGATATGGGCGTCCTCACGGACTCCGGCGCCTACTCCGGTCTGGCATCCGGCGATGCCATCGCGGCGATCCTGGCCGACCTTGAGCCCCAGGGCAAGGGTCAACTCAAGATCAACTACCGCCTGCGCGACTGGCTGGTCTCCCGCCAGCGCTATTGGGGCACGCCGATTCCAGTCGTGCACTGCCCGGCCTGCGGCGTGGTTCCGGTCCCCGAAGACCAGTTGCCGGTCGAGCTGCCCTATGACGTGGCCTTCACCCCGGACGGGGAGTCGCCGCTGAAGAAAAACAAGCGTTTCATGGAAACGACCTGCCCGTCCTGCGGCGGACCGGCGCTCCGCGACCCGGATACGCTGGACACCTTCGTCTGTTCCAGCTGGTACCAGTTCCGCTACGTCGATAACAAAAACGACCGGGAACCGTTCAGCCGCGACAAGGTCAACCGCATGTGCCCGGTCGACAAGTACATCGGCGGCGCGGAACACGCCGCCATGCACCTGCTCTACGCCCGGTTTGTCACCAAGGCGCTGCGGGACATGGGCTATCTCGATTTTGACGAACCATTCCTGTCCCTGGTCCACCAAGGCACCATACTCGGCGCCGACGGGCAGAAGATGTCCAAGTCGCGCGGCAACACGATCTCGCCGGACGACTACATCCTGCGTCACGGTTCCGATGTCTTCCGCATGTACCTGGGCTTCGGCTTCGCCTACACGGAGGGCGGGCCCTGGAACGATGACGGCGTCAAGGCGATCGCCAAATTTGTCAGCCGCGTGGAGCGGATGGCCGACGATGCCGCAACCACAGCGCGCGGCAGAACGTGGCACCAGGACGCCCCGGCCCGCGAACTCCTCTATGCCCGCCATTACGCCATCCGGGCGGTCACCCAAGACGCGGAGCGCTTCCAGTTCAACACATCGATCTCACGCATGATGGAGCTTATGAACGCGCTGGGCCAGTACCAGAACAATCCGGACATGCAGCCGGCCCTGCTGCGCGAGACGGTCGAGGACCTGATCCGCCTGATGGCGCCGTTCGCGCCTCACTTCTGTGAAGAGCAATGGGAAAAGCTCGGCCATGCCGCCTCGGTCTTCACCGCGGGATGGCCCGCCTGGGATCCGGAAGCCCTCGTGAGGGACACGGTCGAGATCGTCGTTCAAGTCAACGGCTCCATTCGCTACCGGCTGGACATCCCGAGCGGCGCGGAGCGCGCGGCAGTCGAGGATCTGGTCATGGCAGAACCGCGGACGGCGCCGCTGCTGGAAGATAAAAAGCTCCTCAAGTTCATCTACGTTCCGAACCGCCTGGTCAACCTGGTCGTTCGCTGACTGCATGGATAAAGGTGCCCTGTACCTGGCCGCGCTCGCCGCAGGCCTTGCCGCCGGTCTGATCGGACGCCGCCAGTGGCGGCCTTTGCTGGCCGAGCGCTGGCGAGGTCTCGTCTTGCTTGTCCCTGCGGTGGTCGTATCGGTTCTGCCTTTCGTCATGTGGCAGCGCCATCCGGAGCGGATCTGGTCCGGCGACCACAGTTTGGTCATCGGCCTGATTGCTCTGCGCTCAGCTATCTGGATCTTGTTTTTCGCCCTGAACATGCTGCCGGCAGCCTGGTTTCCAGGCCGGAAGGCCCCGGGCCTGACCCTCGTGCAGAAACTGCTGCTGCTGCCCGCCGCCTTCGGCCTGGCCGGCGAGGCGGCCGTTCTGGTCGCTAACCAGGCGACCTGGCCGGTTCCGGAAGCCTTGCTGACGCTGGGCATGAGCCCCGCTTTCAGCGCCGGGATTAAAAACCAGGCCTACTTGTTTTTACGCATCGCCGACCAGACCACGCCGCTGGCCTGGCTCGGCCAGACCTGGTACACCCCCTGGCTCAGCCAAATCGGGCTGGCCGCCCTGCCGACGATCAGCCCTGCGGAAGCGCTGACCGCCGCCGGCGCTTTCCTGATCGGCATCGGCCAGTTCCTGGCACCATCGCTAAAAGCGGACACACCGAACCTGAAGCAGGACACAAGCAAGTAGTTCGTAAATAGTTTGAAGATCAAAAGGAGATGCCAACAGGCCTATCGTGTGTTAGAATGACCAGGTACTTATCCACGCGATCAGCAGATGATTGGGGCAGGCCGGAACAGGTCCAGTCAGCAAAAGGAGGTCAGCCGGATGGGGAAAAAATGGTTCAGCAGGCCGGACGGCACGTATCTAAAGCGCATCGACCCGTTCATGCGTTTCTTTCCGTATATCATGAAGGGGCGCAACGAATCGGCCATCTACTTCAACCAGCGGATCGACATCACCGCGCTGAAAGCCTGGCTGAACGAAAAGAATAGGGCGGTTGCGGCAACCGGGGAAGGCAGCAAGGCGACCTTGTTCCATGCGGTCTTGACCGCGCTGATCCGCACCGTCAACGAGCGGCCGCAGATCAACCGCTTTGTCATTGGGCGGCGCGTATACCAGCGGCATGACCTGTCCTGTGCCTTCGTGATCAAGCGCGAATTCAGAGACGACAGCAACGAGGAAATCGCGGTCATGAAATTCAAGCCAGACGACACCTTGTCGAGCATCGCCCAGCGCATCGCTGACGAAGTCAGGAAGGTGCGCAAGGCGGCCAAGGACGACGACCAGCAGCGCAACGGCATCGTCAACTGGTTCAATTACCTGATGAACATGCCGCGCATTCTGCTGCGTGGCCTGGTCCGTTTCCTGTCCTGGCTTGACTACCACGGCTGGCTGCCGCGGTTTGTCTGTGAACTGGACCCGATGCACAGCTCGATCTGGCTGTCCAACCTGGGCAGTTTGGGGATCGATGCCCCCTACCATCACCTGTATGAATGGGGCACGACCTCGGTGTTCATGACCATCGGGGTAGCTGAGCGCGCGCCGGCCGTGGATACGGACGGCCAAATCACGGTTAGGGATTTCATCAACGTCGCCATCACCCTCGATGAGCGAATCAGCGACGGTTTCTACTTCGCACGCTCCCTGAAGCGGTTCCGCTTCTTCCTGGAGCACCCCGATGAACTGGAAAAGCCGGCGATGATCCCGGACCGGTGAAAACCGACCTGTTTTATTCTGTAACGTATGGCATTGTCACGAGGTCTGACATCCGCTACAATAAACACATTGAATTTCCACCTTGCTGATAGGAGGCATAAAAAATGGTAGTTACCGGTGATATGATTATCTCAGATGTCCTCAACATGGATCGCGGCACGATCCCGATCTTTTTCCGTAATGGCCTGCATTGCCTGGGCTGTGCGATGGCGTCTGGTGAGACAATCGAAGAGGCCTGTGCCGTGCACGGGTTGGATTTAGATCTGCTGCTCGACGAACTGAACAGCTTTTTCGAAGTCAAGGATCTGCCTCAGACCAACGTCTGAGCAGCGCGATCGAGGCAACCGGGGCGGGGCTATGAGGCCTCGCCTTTTTTATACGTCCTGCGGCTCTTCTTCTGTGCCGACTGCGCCAATTTTTGTGTGTGCTTGCGCGTGGTCGGTAGCGCTTTGGGCACCGCTTTCCGGTCGCGCTTGACGGCCAGCAGCACGAAATAGCCGTTAACCGGCATGACGGTCACGCCGCCGAACAATCCGGCCAGTTTGTTGCGGTACCAGGTCAGCCGCTTGACCACCAGGTAGAGCCGGCCTCCAGGATCGAGCTGGTCGAAGCTTTGTTCAAGCAAGCGTTTGGCGACGGAAAAGTCCGTATGGTAGGGCGGGTTGCACAGGATCAGGGTAAAATGGCGCGGCAGGACCGCGGCCGGGCCGTCGCCCGTTATGATCTCGACCTCATCCAGCCGGTTGGCAGCTGCGTTCAGGCGAGTCGTTCGGGTGGCGAGCGGGTCAATGTCGAGCAGCACCACCGACCGGGGGCCGATCCGGGCTGCGACCGCCAGGCCAACCAGGCCATTGCCGCAGCCAAGGTCCAGGACGCGATCCTCGGGCTGAAGCTGGACTTTATCCAACATGGCCAGTGTGCCGTCATCCGGGCTGCGTGGTGAGAACAGGCCTGGCTGCGTGCTTAATACAAGCGTTTGAGACCAGATGCTGACCGTATACCCGTATTCCGATTCCAAAGCCATCGCCCATCCCCGTTTCAAGCATTCTGTCCGGACGGAACCACCGCCTGCTTCTTATCTTGAGCCAGATGCGCTATCCTGTAAAGGGTCTGCGCTAAAAAGCGAACATAATCGGCGGGCGCGGCGTCTAAAAACAAAGATAGCTGCCACGTTGCAGCTCGCGGAGGTGAGTGATATGAAAAACATGCGGCTTTGCCTGATTGCATTGATGTCAATAACGGCCTTGTTGCTGGCCAGCTGCGCAGCGGTCCCGGGCAGCACGACGATTCCAACCTCGACCGGTTCGGTTTCGGTCGGCGGCGAGGACCTGATGGCTGCTGTCAAGGCGGCGCCGAACCAGGGGGCCATCCAGGTTCCTGAACCGGACTTCCTGACCGGAATCAGCCGCTTTTCCGCCACCTTGCTGCTGGAATCCGGTAAAAACAAGGGCAATGTGATGGTTTCGCCGCTTTCCGTATTCCTGGCCCTGGCCATGACCGTCAACGGGGCTGACAGCGACACGCGCGATGATATGCTTAAGGTTCTGACGGACGGTGCGCTCACCGTCGACCAGGTCAACGAGGTCAGCCGCAACCTGATCGGACTGCTGGAAAAATCCGAACCGAAAACCCAGGTCTCCATTGCCAACTCGATCTGGTTCCGGCAGGGTTTCAAACCGTTCCAGCCTTTCCTGCAGGCCAATGCCGACTATTACGGTGCCGGTGCCCGCAGCCTCGATTTTTCCAGCGACAGCGCGACCGAGGCGATCAACGGCTGGGTCGAACGGGAGACGATGGGCCTGATCGAAAAAATCGTCAATCGGATCAGCCCGACGACCGTCATGTACCTGATCAACACGGTCTACTTCAAGTCTGACTGGCAAGAGCCGTTCCTCAAGCATGAAACCCGGGCACAAACGTTCCAAACGCCGGATGGCGGCATCGAGATCGATTTCATGCACCGGACCGCCCCGATGGCCTATTTCACGGGTCAGGACGCGATCGGCGTCGCCCTCCCCTACGCCAACACCCAGTACGCGTTTTTCGCCCTGCTGCCGGATAACGGTCAGGGCCCGCGCGGCTGGCTGTCCCAGCAGGATCCGGCCGGGCTGTTTGGCCAGATCGGCCTCTGGATGGCCCAAAAGGCCAATTTCACAGTCAGCCTGGCCCTGCCCAAGTTCGAGGCAAGTTACGAGGATGTCCTGAACAACGAGCTGCAAACCCTCGGTATGGCGGTCGCTTTCGACGGAGGCAGCGCCGATTTTTCCCGTCTCAACGAGGCGCGCAGCAAAGGCCTCTATATCAGCGAAGTCCGGCACAAGACCGTGATCCGGGTCGATGAGAAAGGGACCGAAGCGACCGCAGCCACCTCAGTTGCCATCGATGAGAGCGCCGTCTCAAGCGATGTCGAGCTGGTCTTCGACCACCCGTTCCTGTATGGCATCCTGGACACCAAAACCGGCCTTCCGCTGTTTGTCGGCATCCTGGAAGACCCAGCCGGGGATTAAGCGATCAGGCTTAAAACGATCAGCAGCTGGGCGCAGGCATAGGTTGCCATGATCCAGAACGAGCCGTTCCGGGTACGGCCGCGAAAGAGATTGACGGCCAGGATCGAATCCGAGACGATGAAGCAGACCGAACCCAAAAAGGTCAAGCCATGGATGGGCGGAGCCGGCGGCCAGGCACGCAGCAAGGCCGCCAGGCTCATCACGCTGATCGCGATCCCGTAGAGCAATATAAGCTGTTTATTCCTGCCCATGTGCGCGCGCATGGAGCGATAGAAAAGCAGGATATAGACGATGTAGGGCAGGAGCAATAGTGGGATCAGAAGGCCCGGACGATCCGGCAGATGTGCCTCAAGCAGGAAAACGGCCGTGTAAAGGATATGCGCCGCGAGAAAAGCCAGCAGGCCTGCGGCAAACGAAAACGGTTTGCCTTTCATTTCCAGCAGGCAGTCGCCAAGCCAGGAAGCGGCAAGTGCCAGCAGGACCAGCGGGGCCGGCTGACCGGCCGCGGCCACGTAGTAAGCGGCCAGCAGCGGCAGCAGCAGACACTTGGTCAAGGCCCGGTGCGACGCAACAAAAAGGTTCAAGGAGAGGTCAACAAGGAACAGCATCAACCAGCCGATGGCCATACACAACCTCCCGATACCTCACGCAGATGGCTTGGAATCCGGCCGCAGCGGCAACCGCTGCGGCCCTTACATTATACACATCATGGCCTGCGCATCGCCATGTCTTGCTAAAACGTGTACAATGAGGGGCAGCGAAACACGCGGAGGCAAGGCGATGGCAAACACAATCCGGAAAATGCTGGGCAAGGCGATCTATGGTCTGGCCAAGGCCCAGGACTACCTGCTGGGCGGTCTCGTCTCTCTGCTCGAAACCGGGATCCTGCTGGCGAAAAGCT
>JAAZFW010000527.1 GCA_012511525.1 Clostridiaceae bacterium | reverse complement strand
ATATCGGCAAGCTGGCGACATCCTACAAGGTCTGGTGCAAGGACGGAAAGATCATCAGGTAGGAAACCCTAGCCAAGAGCCGCTATCGCCCGATCTCGGCGCTCATCGAATGCAACTCGGATCCGGCACCGACAGAGACGACGGCACCAACGGAGACGACGGCACCGACGGAGACGACGGCACCGACGGAGACGACGGCACCAACGGAGACGACGGCACCGACAGAGACGACAGCGCCTACAACAGCATCAGCGGGCGGTTTATCATTTGATGAAAAGTAAAGATAATCAAAAGCCGGGCCCAGGCCCGGCTTTTTGCTGCTAGCGGGGCTTTGCCGCCAGGACTTGGAACAAGGTGATGTCTGCGGGCAGGAGCTTCAGCTGCAGGGCCTGTTCAGCGGTGGCGAAGCAAAAACGGTCGTGGGCGTTGGTCGCCAGGTTTTCGGTCGAAAAGCTCGTTTCGTGAACCGCCAGGATCACGCGGTCATCGGGGTAGTCGTGCCAGATAACGGTGTGCAAGGCGCCGATTTTTGCATCGACGGCCAGCTCTTCTTGCAGCTCCCGTTTCAGGGCTTGCGTGGTTGTCTCGCCGGATTCAACCTTGCCGCCGGGCAACTCCCAGAAGCCGGCATGGCGGCCCGTGCTCAGGCGCCGGCAAAGCAGGTAGCTGGTTTGCCCGTCAGGCTGTCTTTGGGCCAGCAGGGCGCCGCAGACCAGGATCTCCCGCCGTTTCGGCCAGCGGTCCTGACGGGTGTACATCATGAGGCGGTCCTTGTTTTGGCCATGGTCGTCGCTGCCGGCCGTGCAGACCAGGCCCAGCGCCCGGCCGGCGGCCTTGATCTCACTGTTTTGCTCGTCGCTTGCTTCTCCGTGATACGCTTCAACGCCGTCCAGCCCGATCGCCTGGAGCTGCGCAAGGTTGTGCAGCAGCTGTTCTGAGACGATCGTTTGCCCCTGGCACCAGCCGTACAAGGCGGGATGGGCCAGAACAGCCAGTCCGCCAGCTTGATGGATCTGGTCGATGGCTTCCTTTGCCGTTGGCCGGACCCGCGCGACATAACCGGGTCTGCCTTCGCTGAGCAGGGTGTCGAAGGCTTGCTGGACAGAGCTGAAATAACCTTTCTGGATCAGCAGGAGGGCGACCTGGAGCCGCCCGATGGACTCCTGCCCCAACGACTCGAACGCTTCTTCGTCGATCGCGTAGCCCAGGCTTTGCAGTCGATCGATCAGGTCCCGGTTGCGCTGGCGCCTGGTGTGCAGCTGTTTTGCCAGAAAAGATGCCAGACGCTCTTCGCCACCGTGCAAAAAATAGCCCAGGATATGGCGCTCTTCGCCGTTTTGTTCGGCGGACAGCTCGACACCGGCCAGCAGCTGCGGGGCATGCCCGGGCGCGGCTTGGCGTCTTAGCAGGTCGTTTCGGGCCGGCCCGATGCCTGAGATGCTGTCGTGGTCGGTGATCGCGAAGACGCTCAGGCCAGCCGCCACGGCGCGGGAGACCATCTGTTCGGGCGTGTCGGCTCCGTCGGATGATGTCGTGTGCAAGTGAAGATCGCAGCCGCCGGCGGCGACGATCCCGGCCAGCCGCTCGCGATCGGCCGCGCGTCTGGTATCTGCTGTGTTCTGGTCTTTTCTCGGCATGCTGTTTCTTCCTTATCCTGTCATGGTCCGCTGTTCAAATCGTATATTTTACTGTCGCCCTGTTCGGGGAACCAGGCGGCCAGCGGAAAGTTGTCGTCAAAGAACGCTTCGTCGACGCCGAACTCCCCGGATTGGCGCAGCGTATCGTCGATCAGGAGATAATCCAGGCTTTCGCGCCGGATCAGGTCGCGCGTCTCGTCCAGTTCCTGCCCGCAGCCCATGAGCAGCTGCCGGTAGAGCTGCAGACGGCCTTCCGTGTCATGTCCGGCCGACCAGGCGTAATACGCGTGGCCGAACCAGATCGACCGGCCTGACAGGAAAAAGGCGTTGTAGTGGTATGGGGCCGTGACGAAAACATCATCGGGGCGGCTGTTGGCCTTCACCCATTGGACCAGCTGGGACTTCGTATCCAGGCTGACGCTGTTCTGGTTGATGTTGCGCACCAGGCGGCATTCCAGGGCGCCGGTGACCATGAGGCAAAAACCCAGCAAGACGGCCAGAATGCGGGGGATCAGCGCGCGGCCGGTAATCGCGGCCTTTTCCTGGCTGCCCCGGTTCCAGAGACGCACCAGCAGGTCAGCCAGGTAGATGTTCAGCAGGGCCAGCGAGATCATGATGTATTTATGATTAACCGTGACATCCGGCGTCAGCGAGACCGTGAAGGCGAAGACAAGAGGCAGAGAGAAAGCGGCGATCAGGACTTTTCGCCGCCAGCCGGGAATCCAGAACGCAACCAGGGCGAGGGGCAGGGCCAGCCCGGTCACGGTCAGCAGGTAGAGCAGGACTCCGCCCAGGCTGGTGTCCGGCGCGATGAACCCCCAGAAAAAATCAGGCTGAACGACTCGTGTCGCCTGGCCGCTGAAATAGAAGGCTTGCAGCAGGGCAGAGGCGATCGCCGTTGCCGCGGTCAGGGCAAACCCCAGCCGGTTGGAAGCGAACAGGGCGATCGGAACAAGCACCAGGAGCAGGGCGACCAGGGCCGACCCGTGCCAGTAAGGCAGCATGGCGACGATCAGGCAGATGCCGATAAAGCGGCGCAGGTCCGGCGCACTCACGATCTTCCAGCTGCCGCGGCCCGGGCCGAAAAGGCCGCTTTGGAGGTCAGGCAGGACCAGCAGCAGCACAACCAGCAGCCCGGAGAGCCCGGAGAGCAGATGGCGCTGGTTGGCATAAACGTTGACACCCCACAAGCCCCATTCGTCGCGGGGCGTGCTGCCGATAAAGGCCGCACGATTCCAAAGTTCGCCCAGCGCGATCCGCAGCGTGCCCGCCCGATGGGCGTTAAGCCGGATTTCGTCGGTCAGTTGTGTAAAAAAGGCCAGTGAGCTGCGCAAAAAGAGCATCAGCGGCGCCAGCAGAAACGTCGCCGGCCGCCCGGTCAGGCGCACGGCCAAAAAACCGAGCAGGATGGCAAACGTCAGCACGGCGAGGATACTGGGAAGATTGATCGCCCAGTCCAGCGGCAAGCCCAGGAAATTCAAATTGCCGCAAAGGAAGAAAAACATGAAATGGTAGGCGATGCCGTCGCCGGGGAAGTGGGGGTAAATGGTCGGCCAGTTGCGGCCTTGGGAAAACGAGCTGACCAGGGCTGTATGAGGCGCGAAATCGCTGAACACCGAATAGCCGGCGTGCAGCTGGCTGCCGATCTGGTGGAACGTGCCGGTCATGAGCCAGAATGCGAAAACCAGCCAGGCGGCCATGCAGCCAAAGAGCCAAAGGCTGTCCGGCCGGCGCAGGCTGCGGGCCAGCGTCGGCCAGCTGCCCAGCATCTGGTTCCGCTTACGGACCAACGCCCAGGCGGCCCAGGCCGTTGCGGCTGTCATCCAGACGGTATTGACAAGCAGCAGGGGATGGAGTGGATCCGGCAGCAGGGGGTGGAGCAGCGCCGACAGCAGGTACACCAGCCAGCTGACGGCGGGGATGCCGATGCTGGCGGCCATCGCCAGGCGAAAGAGGAGCGAGGTCCAGGGTGATGCGATAAAACCGGCACCGGTTTGACTGGACCCCATGCGGCGGACAAGGTCAGGAGCCGGCCCGAAAAACAAGCTGCAAAACTGCCAGCCGGCGAACAGAGCCAGAAATAGCCAGTAGAGGGCCAGCATCGCCTAGCGGTTCCGGCAGTCGGGTGGATCAGGCTGCCCGGGACGGGTGGTTTCGGCGACGATATAACGCGGCCGCCCCTTGACTTCCGTGAATATGCGGGCGATGTACATGCCGATCAGGCCCAGGCTGATCATGATGCTGCCCCCGATCAGGAGCAGCAGCAAAATCACGGTCGTGAAACCGGTCGCTGCGTGACCGGAAAAGAAATTGAAGAGGGTCTGGATCGCCAGGATCAGGGAACCGGTCAGCATGACGACGCCCATCAGGGTGATGAACTGCAGCGGCATGGCGGAAAAGCCGGTGATCGCATTGAGACTGAGCGCGAGCAGCTTGAACGGCGACCACTTGCTGGTGCCGGCCTGCCGCGCGGCGACCTCGAACGAAAACGTCGTGCGCTTGAAGCCCAACCAGGCCGACAGGCCGCGAAAGAAGGTGTCGTGCTCACCGAGACGGCGCCACTCGTCGACCACTTTGCGGTCCAGCAGCTTGAAATCCGAGGCGTTGCGCAGGTCATAACCCGAAAAACGGCGGAACAGCCCGTAGAAGACCGCGGCGTTCAGCTTGCTGAAAAAGGATTCGCGGCCGCGCGAGGTCTTGATGCCCTCGACGACGTCATAGCCTTCCCGCCAGAGGCGGATCATCTCCGGGATGTGCTGCGGGGGATGCTGCAGGTCTCCGTCCATCAGGATGACAGCGTCCCCGTCCGCCTGGTCCAGGGCCGCACAGATCGCGGCCTCTTTGCCGAAATTGCGCGAGAAGCGAATGCCGATCAGGCGTTCGTCGCGCCGGCTGGCTTCGGCGATGACCGGCCAGGTCTCGTCGCGCGATCCGTCGTCGACCAGCAGAACCTCGAAGTCGCAGCCGGTCGACTCAAGGATCGGCAGGACCGTCTGCAAGGTCAAAGGGATCTGTTTCTCCTCGTTATAGAACGGGATCAGGAGCGATAGTTTCACGCGGCCACCCCCAGTGGATGGATCGGATACCGGCCGTCATCCGACCCGGACT
>JAAZFW010000526.1 GCA_012511525.1 Clostridiaceae bacterium | reverse complement strand
CAGGCGATTTTGGAAGCGGGGCTTGCCGCACCATCCGGCTGCAATAAGCAAACCACAAGCCTGATCGCTGTTGACGATCCGGAGATCTTGGCCACCTTGAAACAGCTTATCGTACCGCCCAAATGCGAAACGGCCCCGGCCTTGATCTGTGTCCTGACACAGCGGATTATCGCCTACCGGGACAAGTGCTTTTACATTCAGGACTACGCGGCTGCCATCGAGAACATGCTGCTGGCCGCCGTCGCCCTGGGTTACCAAAGCTGCTGGATCGAGGGCCACATCACGGACGCGGATGCCATCGGGCGCCAGATGGCGGATCTGCTGGGCGTACCCGAGGATTACGATCTTGTTTGTGTTCTGCCCATTGGCATCGCTGCCGATCCTGTCCGCAGGGCGGTCAAGAAACCTTTTGCCGAACGCGCCTGGTTCAACGGGTTCAAGCCAATCTGAAAAAAACGGCTGCCAAACATACGATACGGAGGTTATGGTATGCGCATCCTCTATCTCGATCTGGACACGCTGCGTCCCGACCACCTGGGTTGCTACGGTTATCATCGCAATACCTCGCCGAACATCGACCGGATTGCGGCTAAGGCCGTCCGATTTAACCAGTATTATTGTTCCGACGCTCCTTGCCTGCCTTCGCGGGCAGCCTCGATGACCGGCATGTTCGGCATTCATTCCGGCATCGTCGGACATGGAGGAACAGCGGCCGACTTGCGCGTCGAAGGGGCCGAACGCTCCTTCACGGATCGCCTGCGCTGGGAAAGCCTGCCGGCCATCCTGCGCCAGGCCGGCTTCCGCACGGTGTCGGTTAGCCCCTTTGCCGAACGCCATTCGGCCTGGTGGTTCTATGCCGGCTTCAACGAGATGCACAACACCGGACAAAGCGGTATGGAATCGGCGGAGGCGGTGACCCCGACCGTTCTGGACTGGATCCGGCGCAACGCTGCGACCGACAACTGGATGCTGCATGTCAACTACTGGGATGCCCACACCCCGTACCGGGCACCGGAGTCCTTCGGCAATCCGTTTGCGGACGATCCGCTGCCCGCCTGGCTGACCGACGACGTCTTCGCCGAACACCTGAATCATGTCGGCCCCCATTCTGCCCGGGAAATCAGCATGTTCGACGATAAGCCCAATCCCCGCTTCCCACGCCATCCCGGCCGCCTGGACGACCGTGCTGACCTGCGCCGCATGATCGACGGCTACGACTGTGGCATCCGCTACATGGACGGGCATATCGGCCAGGTTCTGGCAGCCCTGGAGGAGCAGGGAGTCGGACTTGACGACCTGGCGGTCATTGTCAGCGCCGATCATGGGGAGAACCTGGGCGAACTGGGCATTTACGGCGAGCATGCCACGGCGGATCACGGCACCTGCCGCATCCCCATGCTGCTCAAGTGGCCGGGCTGCAAGGCCGGCTATGTCGATGACGGCTTGCATCTCAACCTTGACCTGCTGCCGACGCTGGCAGACCTGCTCGGGCAAAAACCTGTCGCCCGCTGGGATGGGCAGTCCTACGCGCAAACGCTCCTAA
The DNA here is from genome assembly GCA_012511525.1 of Clostridiaceae bacterium. Classification (GTDB taxonomy): domain Bacteria; phylum Bacillota; class Clostridia; order Saccharofermentanales; family UBA5734; genus JAAYBY01. The sequence continues at coordinate 3,070 of JAAZFW010000526.1, read as the reverse complement.
ACGGAAAGGACACCGGCCGGACCAACCTGGTGATCAGCCAATGCGCCCATGTCTGCCAGCGCAGTGTCCGCTTCGGCCCCTGGCTCTATATGCGCACCTACCACGACGGCTACCACTTGTTCCCGAATGAAATGCTCTTTAACGTTGTCTCGGATCCGCATGAGCAGCACGACCTGGCCTCGCAGCATCCCGAAATCTGCCAGCAGGGCGCCAGCTATTTAAGTACCTGGCACGATGCCATGATGCAGACCCAGCCAGACAACATCGACCCGCTCTGGACCGTGATGCGCGAAGGAGGCCCATTCCATGCCCGTGGGCACCTCAAAGCCTACTGCGAACACCTGGAGCGTACCGGACGCGGCCATGCCGTCCCGGAATTGAAGCGGCGCTATCCGGGCGAGTTCCGCTGAGACACGACGGGTAAGGACAGAAACTGAAAATGGGAGGATCACCTATGACAGGCAGCAAGATCAGGCTGGGTCACATCGGCACGGCCCACGACCACAGCACGGGGTTCATGGCGTGTGTGCGCAGCTTTCCGGAGGTATTCGAGGTTGTCGGCATCGTCGAGCCTGACTCCGGCTATTACGCCCAGAATAAAGACAACCCCGCCTATGACGGGCTCGAATGGATGACGGAAGATGAGCTGTTCCGGCGCGGCGTCGACGCCGTTCAGGTGGAAGGATTTGAACTGGACCTGGTCAAAACTGCCCTGCGCTGGGCCGAGCGGGGCGTCCACCTGCACATCGACAAGCCTGCCGGCGACAGCCTGGAGGACTTCGGCCGCCTGCTCCGCCTGGCCAAGCAAAAAAACCTGGTTGTCCAGATGGGCTACATGTACCGCTACAACAAGGCGGTCCAGCAGTGCCTGCAATGGATCCAGGACGGCACGCTGGGCACCATCTACCAGGTCGACGCGATCATGGACACCGAGCACCGCAAGGACAAACGGGAATGGCTGGGCCATTTCGACGCCGGAATCATGTTCTTTTTGGGCTGCCATATCGTCGACCTGGTTTACCTGATCCAGGGCATGCCGAACAAGATCATTCCTTATAACCGCTCAACCGGCTTGGACGGTGTCCAGACGATCGACCACGGCTTTGCCGTGTTCGAATACGATCGCGGTATCTCGACCGTGCGGGCCACCTCGACCGAGATCAACGGCTACGGTCGACGCCAGCTGGTTGTCTGCGGCAGCAAGGGGACTGTCGAGATCAAGCCGCTGGAAAACCCAACCCAAATGACCGTGACATTGAGCCAAGATACGGCCGGCCGAGAATACTCGGACCGTCAGCAGCCCGTTGAGCTGCCCCCGCAGGGCGGCCGCTACGACGCCATGATGCTCGATTTCGCCCAGATGGTGCGCGGAAAAAAGGCCAATCCCTACGACTACAACGACGAATACCAGCTGCATAAGCTAATCCTGGCCGCCTGCGGGCAGGCGATCGACATCCATGCGAACGATGTCATCTGACAACATGGGAGGAAAAGAGACCATGCAACATAAAGGGAAGAAGGTCCTGGTTCTGGGCGGAACCGGTGCCATGGGCACTTACCTGGTTCCGCTTCTGGCCGATATGGGCTGCCAGGTGCACGTGGTGGCCCTGGACAAAAAGGACGATGTGCCCCCGAACATCCGCTATGAGCAGGCCAATGCGATGGACGACGATTACCTGCGCAAAATTCTGCAAAACGATTACGACGCCATCGTCGATTTCCTGATCTATCCGACCAAACATTTTGCCGTGCGCTATAAGCTGCTGCTCGAAAACACCAGCCATTATATCTACTTATCCTCCTACCGGGTGTATGCTGACAGCCAGGGGCCGATCACCGAAACCTCTCCGCAGCTGCTGGACGTGTCCGACAACGAGCATTTCCTGTCGACCGACGACTATTCACTGGCCAAGGCCCGCCAGGAGGATATCCTCGAGCAGTCAGGCTTCGACAACTGGACTGTCGTGCGTCCGGCGATCACCTTCTCGAAACTCAAGTACCAGCTGGTGACGCTGGAAGCCAACATCGTGGTCGCCCGGGCGCTGCAAAAACGCCCGATCGTTCTGCCCCGGGACGCCCTGTCCATCCAGGGAACGATGACCTGGGCCGGGGATGTCGCCCAAATGCTGGCCCGTCTGCTGTTCAATCCAGTCGCCTATCGCGAAGCCTATACGGTGTCCACAGCGGAGCACCACCCCTGGGCCGAGATCGCCGGCTACTACCACGACCTGATCGGACTCGAGTATGTCGCGGTGGACACCCAAACCTACCTGGAGATCCTGGGCTCACCCGACCTCAAGTCGCCCAGAAGCTATCAGCTGATCTACGACCGCTATTTCAACCGGATCGTGGACAACAGCAAGATATTGCAGGCGACCGGTCTCAAGCAAGCGGACCTGATGCCCCTGAAGCAGGGCCTGGCCCGTGAACTGGCCGAGCTGCCGCCTGGTACGACCTGGAACGAGGATCCTGGAACGCAATCGCGCATGGATGCGTACCTGGTCACCCTGGGAGACAAGCGCGTATAACACTAGTTTTAATGGGCTAGCCAGGACGGCAGGGTCGACGGGCGACGCTGCCGTCCTTTAGTGACTGTTCATCAATAAGCAGCTCGACAGGGTCCCCGAGTGATTGACCAGACTCGTCAATCTCTCGAAGAAAAGAGCTGCTCATTTCTTAACAGTCCCTTAGCTTTCCGTTTTCCCGATCCGGTGCATCCGGGCATACTCGGTCGGGGTGGAGCCGGTCAGCTTCTTGAAAGTCTTGCTGAAGTGGTAGATGTTGTCGAACCCGACTGCTTCGGCGACATGCGCGATCGGACAATATTCGCCGATCAGCATGTCTTTGGCCTTGGCAATCCGGATCGCCTGGACATATTTCATCGGGGAGACCTTGTAGATGGCTGTGAAAAGCTTTCGGAAATAGACGGTGCTGACGCCGGATAGCTCCGCCAAGGTGTCGTTGTTCAGGCCCGGCTGGTTGTAGTGCTTCTCCAGATGGCGGACCGCCGGCAGGATCAGCTGCTGCCGGCTCGACGCCGCGTAGTCGATCGGGCCGGCATCCGCCAGTT
>JAAZFW010000525.1 GCA_012511525.1 Clostridiaceae bacterium | reverse complement strand
GGTATGCTCAAACGCAGATCGACCAGATCCTTGATCCCGTCGTGCTGGCGGAGCCTGACGGTGAAAAAGCCGTTTCCGTCCGGATCGCAGCTGGCCGAAAGCGTGTTTTGCAGCCGGATATCTTTGCGCCAGCCGGAGCAGGCCTGGGCTAGGTAAGAGCGGATGGGCAGCGGAATCCGGTTTTCCAGCGTGTCGAAGAGGGCTTTTCCCCGCGGTGTCAGATCGCAGCGGGTCACCGGGCGGCCGATCGCGTCCATCACGGTTTCGCCCTTGCGCGTGCTTTCGGCAGCCAGCTCATCCCGGCAGAGCGCCTCAAACGCGGTCACGAAATCGAAGTAGTCCATGTAGAGGGTTTCCAGGGAGATGGTGGTCAGTTGGCTCAGCGTGACGCCGGGGATACGATTCAGGATTGACAAGATAATCAGCTTGTTGATGGCCAGTTCAGCTGCTTCCAAGTTGCCACACCCCAATTCCATAGCAAGATCCTATGACCAGTATACGCAACCGGCCGGATTTTGCCAAGGCATCCCTTGGCAGCGCCAATCTCGCGTGGTATGGTTATCCTGACAGAACGATACGGGAGGGATCTTTCATGACGCGCATTCTTGTCACCGGAGGTGCCGGGTATATCGGCAGCCACACGTGTGTCGCCCTGCTCCAGAACGGCTATGACATCGTCGTTGTCGACAACCTGGACAACAGCAGCGCCGAGTCCCTGGCGCGCGTCCGCAAAATCTGCGGCAGGGATTTTCCTTTTTACCAGATCGATGTCTGCGACGTCGACCGGCTCGATGACGTTTTCGCGCGCCATCCGATCGACGCCGTCATTCATTTTGCCGGTCTCAAGGCCGTCGGCGAATCGGTGGCCCAGCCCCTGCGCTATTACCGCAACAACCTGGACAGCACCATGACGTTGTGCGAGGTGATGCGCGCGCACGCGGTCCGTCGGCTGGTTTTCAGCTCTTCGGCGACTGTTTACGGCATGCCCGAACGGGTGCCGATCACGGAGTCTTTCCCGAAGTCCTGCACCAATCCCTACGGCTGGACCAAGCTGATGAACGAACAGATCCTGACCGACTTGGCGGCGGCGGAGCCGGACTGGTCCGTGATGCTGCTGCGTTATTTCAATCCCGCCGGTGCTCATCCGTCCGGGCTGATCGGCGAGGATCCGAACGGCATCCCGAACAACCTGATGCCCTATATCGCCCAGGTGGCCATCGGCAAACGGCCGGTCCTGCACGTTTTCGGCAACGACTATCCGACACCGGACGGCACCGGGGTGCGCGACTACATCCACGTGGTCGATTTGGCCGAAGGACATCTGCGCGCGCTTGACCACGCCCTGGCCCACACGGGCGTGGAAGCCGTCAACCTGGGCACGGGGACAGGCTACAGCGTGCTGGACATGGTTTCGGCGTTCGAAAAGGCCAGCGGACGCAAAGTGCCCTACGTGATTGACCCGCGCCGTCCCGGCGATGTCGCCGCCTGCTACGCCGATCCCGCCAAGGCTGACCGGCTGCTCCGCTGGCGGGCTCAAAAGAACCTGGCCGACATGTGCGAAGACGCCTGGCGCTGGCAGCAGATGAACCCGGACGGGTACGCGGCCGGGCCGGAGGAAACCTGATGCTGGTCGATCTCATCCTGATTGCGCTGCTTTTACTGGCCGCCCTGTGGGGCGTTAAGGCCGGCCTCTTTGACATGCTCGGCCGGCTCCTGATCCTGCTGCTTTCCCTGGGGCTGACGCTGCTGGTGCTCGGCCCCGTCACGCGCTTCCTGCTCGAGATCCCCTGGCTGGCCCCGCTGGGGGCCTGGCTGGCCCACCCCGTGGTCGCCCGGATCGAAGCGGCCGCCCTGAGCGTCGAGGAGGCGATCACCCAGTTTGCCCTGCCGCCGCTCCTGGAAGCGCTGATGACATCCGAACTGGCGTCGGGCAACAACGAGGTGAACGCTGTTTTGCCTGAACTGACGGCGACCTTGTTCCGGTTTGCCCTGACCGCGGCTATTTTTGTGATCCTCTTTGCCTTGATCAGCTTTTTAATCCATCGCCTGACCGGGCTTTTAACCCGCTGGTCGGACGATCTTCCGCTCATCGGGACGCTGAACCGAGCGGCCGGCTTTCTGGCCGGCGCCGTGTTCGGGCTGGTCATCGTCAACATCCTGCTCCTTCTGGCCGGGCTGCTGGCACCGTATTTCCCTGAACTGGCCGGCCACATTGCCGCCTCGCGCCTGGCCGGCCGCCTCTACCTGATGAATTTCCTGCTTGATCTGATCGCCACCCCTTGACAAAAAACGAGTGAGCGCCTATATTTATCCTTGGAGTTAGCACTCTTGATGTTAGAGTGCTAACAAAAAAACAAAAAACACATGGTTAAAGGAGGCATTCACATGACCATCAAACCTTTAGGTGATCGCGTCGTCATCAAGATGATCGAGACCGAAGAGACGACCCAGAGCGGCATTGTCCTGCCCGGTACAGCCAAAGAGAAACCGCAGGTGGCTGAAATCGTGGCCGTCGGACCTGGCGGACTGGTCGACGGAAAAGAAGTGACCATGCAGGTCAAAGTCGGTGACCGCGTGCTGATCAGCAAATACGCCGGCACAGAAGTCAAGATGCACAATGTCGAATACACCATTCTGAAGCAGAGCGATATTCTGGCGATCGTCGAATGACACGCCCAACGGGAGGAACAGTATCATGGCAAAAGATCTGAAATACGCCGAGAATGCCAGGCATGCCCTGGAAAGAGGCGTCAACAAACTCGCTGACACCGTCAAGATCACGCTTGGCCCCAAGGGCCGCAACGTGGTTCTGGACAAAAAATTCGGCTCCCCGATGATTACCAACGACGGCGTGACCATCGCCAAGGAAATCGAAGTCGAGGACCGTTTTGAGAATATGGGCGCCCAGCTGGTCAAAGAAGTCGCGACCAAGACCAACGATGTCGCCGGTGACGGCACCACGACCGCCACGCTCCTGGCCCAGGCGATCATCCGCGAAGGTCTGAAGAACATCGCCGCCGGTGCCAACCCCATGATTTTGGGCAAGGGCATTTCCATGGCGGTTGAAGCCGCTGCCGCCAGCATCAGCAGCCAGGCCAAGTCTGTTTCCGGCAAGAAAGACATCACCCGCGTCGCCGCCATCTCCGCCAATGACTCTTTTATCGGTGAACTGATCGCGGATGCGATGGAAAAAGTGACTTCGGACGGCGTCATCACCGTTGAAGAGTCAAAAACCATGAGCACCGAGCTCGAGGTTGTCGAAGGCATGCAATTTGACCGCGGCTATGTTTCTTCTTACATGGCGACGGATACCGATAAAATGGAAGCTGTGCTCGATGATCCTTATATCCTGATCACCGACAAGAAGCTGACCAACATCCAGGACGTCCTGCCTCTGCTGGAAAAGATCGTCCAGGCCGGCCGCAAGCTGGTCATCATCGCTGAGGACGTCGAAGGCGAAGCGCTGGCCACCCTCGTGGTCAACAAGCTGCGCGGCACGTTCACCTGTGTCGCGGTCAAAGCCCCCGGTTTCGGCGACCGCCGCAAAGCCATGCTGCAGGATATCGCCATCCTGACCGGCGGCCAGGTCATCTCTGAAGAAGTCGGCCTCGAACTCAAGGAGACCACCATTGACCAGTTGGGCCGCGCCCGCCAGGTCAAGGTTCAGAAAGAGAACACGATCATCGTCGACGGTGCCGGTTCCGAGCAGGAAATCAAGGCCCGCATCGGTTCCATTCGGGCCCAGATCGAAGAGACCACGTCGGATTTCGACCGCGAAAAGCTCCAGGAGCGCCTGGCCAAGCTTTCCGGCGGTGTCGCCGTGATCAAAGTCGGTGCCGCGACCGAGACCGAGATGAAAGAAAAGAAGCTGCGCATCGAAGACGCGCTGTCGGCAACCCGCGCGGCTGTCGAAGAAGGCATCATCGCCGGCGGCGGAACCGCCTACATCAACGTGCTGCCGGAAGTTGCCAAGCTGCTTGACAAGACCAGCGGCGACACCCGCACCGGCGTGCGCATCGTGATCAAGGCCCTCGAAGAGCCAGTCCGCCAGATCGCGGCCAATGCCGGCCTTGACGGCAGTGTCATCTGCGAGAAGGTCAAGAACTCCGATCCTGGCATCGGTTTTGACGTCATGAACGAGACCTATGTCGACATGATGGAAGCCGGTATCGTCGACCCGGCGAAAGTAACCCGCAGCGCGCTGCAGAACGCGGCCTCCATCGCGGCCATCCTGCTGACCACCGAAGCGGTCGTCGCGGACATCCCCGAACCGGAGCCGCCGGCGCCTGCCGGAGCCCCGGGCGGCATGGGCGGCATGTATTGATCTGACGTATCCCACGCGAACAAAGAGGGTATCCTTCACGGGATACCCTCTTACTTTTTCCCCGCGATAGGCAAAAGCCAATCTTTCGTATACAATAGATAAAGATGTTCCAGGGAGGTTTGTGAAAAAATGAATGACGCCTTTATGGAAAAAATTGTCCAGCGCCGCAAGACCGGAAAGGATTACCTGACCATCGTCGGGCTGCTCGTAGCCAGTTTCGTCCTGCTGACGGCCCTGATGATGTTCGGCGGCTACATCAGCTTCCTGGTCCCGATCCTGCTCGTCGGCATCTTTTACGGCCTGTGGTACCTCTTGACCAATATGAGCCGGGAATTCGAGTACATCGTGACCAACGGCGACCTCGACATCGACATGATCATCGCCCGCCGCCGGCGCAAACGCGTCTTCTCCGGCAAGGCGAAGGATTTTGAGATCATGGCCAAGGTGAACAG
>JAAZFW010000524.1 GCA_012511525.1 Clostridiaceae bacterium | reverse complement strand
TCTCCACACAGGTCGAATTAATGTATTCGCCGGAATCCTCTGGCGGGATGCGATAGCTTTCCAGGCCGCTTCGAATAACCGCATCGTTGAAAAAAGCGGGCGTCGCAAAGCCGGCAGCGATCAGCCGGATGGCCAGTTCCGAGAGGTCGCGCGGCGTTTTTTCATGCCAGCAGACCCCGACTGTTGGGTAGACCAGTTTGGTGCGCCGCAGGGCTTCCAGGCACAGATACGACAAATCGCAGGTCGCATCGGCGCCCGCGGCGTCCGTGCCGCCGACCATGACCGCCACGGCCAGGCCGTCGGCGACGAAGTGGTTGATTAAAAGGTAGAGGTTTTCGATCAGCATCAGGGCCTCGTCCCGGTCATCGTCGTAGAACGGCCTGAGGATGCGGTCCAGCCGCCCCGGGCAGACCAAAGCGGCGTTGTCCCCATATTCGACGGCCAGGTTGACCAGCCAAAGCAGCTGGATCGCCTCGCGAAACGAGCGGGGCGGATTCCGGCTGATCCAATCGCAGCTGTCCGCGAGCACGGCCAGCTCATGGCGTCGCCAGTCCGCTGCTCCTGCGGCCGCGGCCAGTGCCGCTTCGCCGGCATGGCGGACCAGGCTGGAAAATCCGTCCAGCGCGTCCAGGAACGACAGCAGGGTGTCGCGTGCTTCGCCCGTCACCCCGCTCAGCCGGGCTTGGACGGTTGCTTTGGCACCGCGGATGCCGCCGGTCAGCAGGGGCTCGAGATCCAGCGCGCAGTGCCCGGTCTGGCCGCCGGGCTTCGGGTAAGATGCCAGCACCTGTTGGGCCCGGGCCCGTTCGTCCGCCGGGACGGCCATGCGGGCAAAATCCGGCCGGCCCGCGAGCTGCTCGAGGTCGTCGACCGCAAAGGGCAGGGCTTCGAGCCGCGATTTGGTGCGCAGGCCCATGCGGCGTTGCCAGGGAAGGGCTGCGGTTTCCTGCAGAACCCGGGCGTCGATCCGATCCGTAAAATCCTGGCGGTTGTGCAGCAAGGTGCGTCCGTCGGGAGCCATCGTCTTGCGGTCCAGGCAGCGCAGACGCAAGATGCTGACGCGTTCGTCCCAGGGCAGCGCCCGGGTTTGCTTGGCTTCGGTCGTCATGGCGGCCTCCTCATCTGATCCTACCTGCATTATAGCGCAACTTATCGATCGGCTGTTCCCCCCCGTCGCATGATGGCAAAATCGTCTTGCCTGCAGCTTGCCTCAGGTGTACACTGCGGTTATCCGGCACGCGTCGACGTGCCTGGGCCAGATTGCATCAGCAAATTGTGACCGGGGCAAACGCATGACAATCAGAACGATCACAACCCTGCGCGAGGGATGCGCATCCTTTTACCGGACTGTTCTTAAAAACCCTTACGTTATTGGCATGGCGATCCTTTTCGTCACCGGCAAGGTCGCAGCCAACCGGCTTCTGGGCGCCAGCTGGGGCAATGCGCTGCGCAGCGGCATCATGGGCCTGGTGCTCTACGGGCTGGGGTGCCTGGTCATCCACCTGCTGTCTTCCGATCCGCCGTCCGCCCCGCCGCCGTCACCCGTTGCCGCGTGGCAGCAGGGCATCTGGCTTTTGGTTTGCTACGGCCTGATCGTGCTCGCGGTAACCTCCGAAGTTTTAGGCTGGAACCTGTCACCCTGGCATGAGATCCTAACCACCTGGCAGTTCTGGGTCGCCCGCTGGCAGCAGATGGGGCTGTCCGGGTGGCCTTATCTGCTGTTTTATATCGCACTGCCGATCGTTTTGTTTTTCAAATCGGGACGATTGCCCCGGCTGCTGGGTTGGCGGCAGAGCCGGGCCGCCTTGCCGTTTGTGCTGCTTTACCTTGTGGCATACACCGTCATCCGGGGCGTGACGCTGCCCGGGCTGCTGACGCTGCTGTTCGTGCTGGTGTGGCCGGCCCTGGGCGAGGAGTTCTTTTTCAGGGGTCTCATGCAACCGGTTCTCACCGGCCTGATCCGCAACCCGGTGACAGCCGTCGTGATCACCGCCTTTCTGTTCACCCTGGTCCATGTTCCATCTTACCTGGCAGCAGCCCCGCAGTCGCCATTGCTTGCGTTTTCCGGACTGTTGCCTGTTCTGCTGACCGGTTTTTTCTGGGGATACGGTTTCGAGCGTACCCGCGTTCTATGGCCCTGGGTATTGATTCACGCCCTGTCTGACCTGGTTGGTTTCTGATATCAGCCGAAGCCAATCGTATTCAGGACGTGGAAACGGCGCTTATCTGTTAAGATGGAACCAGGCGCATACGATGTGCCAGCCTGCGAAACAGGAGGACACGACATGAGCCATGGGTCTACCCACTCGTTTGACGGCCAAACGGTGACGCTGCACACCGATCTTGGTGAGGTTCGCCTGGCGTTCGAAGATAACGGCATGCTGCACCTGCGC
>JAAZFW010000523.1 GCA_012511525.1 Clostridiaceae bacterium | reverse complement strand
CGCTTCGCCGGCCTGGTTGGATCCGAGCAAACCATAGTCCGGGTTGAACCCGCTGCCTTGAACAGGCTTGGTCAGCAAGTCGTCGAGGCCGATCGCTGTCTTTGCGCCTGCTTTTAGCAGCTGGCGCTTCAGCCGGGCGCGGTCGTGGATGTTGGCGATCAGGACGTTCGGGGCGAAACGCAGGGCGGCCCTGTAATCGTTGGCCAGGACAACCTCGATGTTGCCGTCGACAGCCAGACTTTTGTAGAGGTCGATATAATCCAGGCCCGTGAAGGGATGCTTGAAACGGTGCCCGAAATGCCTGCGGTAATCCGCTTCGGTCAGGACATCCGTATAGGGGTTGATGCCGGCCGCATCCATCTCATCGACGTCCATCAGGTGGTTGCCGACTTCATCGCAGGGATAGTTGAGCATGACGGTTATTTTTCGTCCGCTGCGGGCCAGCCCCTTGAGGATCACGGAAAAGCGGTTGCGGCTGAGGATGGGAGACAATACGACAAAGTCGCCGGGCAGCTTGGCGGCCGCGTCACTGGCGACGGCGTCGATCGAGGCATAATTGCCCTGAGCACGGGCGACCAGGGACTCCGTCACGCCGACGACATCGTGGTCCCGGATGGTGAATGCGCCGCTTTGCTGGGCCTGGAGCAACGAGTCGGCAACGATCGTAACGAGATCGTCACCTTCTCGGATAATCGGCGCGCGAACGCCAAAGGCAGCTGTTCCGACTAATCGGCTGGTGGTCATCTTGTCTTTATCCCCCTGATCGGTCGCTCCTTGGAAAGAGCGGTCGTTGCCGGACTAAAACCGGCCTTCACTTTAACACGCTAATATACTAACGGGTTTTGCTTCTGGACGCAACATCCTGATCTGCTACAATAATACCATATCCGGGCGCCTCGCTTGGCAAACCTGCTGCCAGATCAATCAGGATACAGCGCCCAGGACCACGGGACAGGTGTGACCATGCTGCTTCAACTGGATTTCGAACAAGTCAGGGACCTGCTGCGCGCCTTTCATACCTTGACAGGCTTGCGCATCGTCATCTTCGACGACGCCTGCCGCGAGGTTATCGCCTGGCCGGCGGACCACGGCCCCCTGTGTGCCTGCTTGAAAAGCCACCAGGCGACCAAAGAACTATGCCGCCAAAGCGATGCGGCGGCTTTCGAACGATGCCGCAAGACCGGCAAGCTGACCATCACCCATTGCCATGCCGGTTTGGTCGAGGCCACGGCGCCGATTTACGACCGGGGCCTGATCATCGGGTACTTCATGTTCGGACAATTGACAGACCGCCAGGACAGGCAGGCGCTGGTCAGGGAGTTTTGCAGAAAATTCGCCCGGCTGAATGTTGATCTGCCGGATCCGAACACCGACGAGGCAGCCAACAGCATCCAGTACCGCAGCCTCGCGGAAATACGCGCTGCCGCCAAAATCCTCGAGGCACTGACCTCGTATGTGCTGCTGCACCACCTGGTAACGGTTCGGCACGAACGCCTGGTCAACCAGATCGACCAGTACATCAGCGAACATGTCTCCGGCCAGATTGCAGCGGCCGACCTGTGCCAGGCACTGGGCATCGGGCGGACGCGTCTGTACGAGCTGACCCGCCAGTACCTGGGCATGGGTCTTGCGGCCTATGTCACCCTCAAGCGAATGGACATGGCCCGCCAGCTGCTATCTGGTACGAACCTGACCATCGGGCAGGTCGCGGCCCGGACCGGTTACGACGACTACACTTATTTCAGCAAGGTATTCCGCAAAACGAACGGAGTCTCACCCAGCGCGTACCGTCAAAAAGCAGGTTCGGGCTCATCGCCCGACTGACCGAGAAAAGCTTCGTACTGGGCAAAAACCTGGCGATGATCGCCTCGAAGGCCAGGGCAAGGCAGATCAGGCAGAGGGCACTTGGGCGGATAGACATCCCAGAGCGATAAACCCGGCGCAGGATGCCGACCGGACAGGCGGACGGCGAGTTCGTCGACGGTCAGGGCATCGGACGGCCAAATCGGATAACAGGTTTCTTCCGGGCCGAGTGTCTCCAGGACATCGTCGGATAGCTCCTCGGCCGGGTCCAGCCCGAGCGTCTCCGCCAAAAAGGATGCCAGCTGGTAACGCTTGGCGTTGAACCAGGGATGCGGGCCCGGGATGCTAGCAAAGCGGAACCGGTCCGGCGCGCCGGCCTTGGCATAGGCGAACCCGACCTGGCGGGCGACCATGTAGAACAGGTCTTCCGGGAACAGATGGTCTTCCGAACCCTGGAAGATGAAAAGCGGCCGGGGCGCGAACACACTCAGGATCTGCCACATCTCCAACTTCCCGACGATGCCGGGCAGCAGGTTGCAGTGGCAGTGCTTCTTCTCTTTACGCACGATCCATTCAAATGTCGACGGGTAACCCGAAGACGAAAGCACGGCCAGTTCCGGACAGAGCGCCGCCAGGAACAAGGTCAGGGTTCCGCCGCCCGAGTTCCCGATCGCGGCCAGCCGCGTGTTGTCGATGTCCGGCAGCGCCTTGGCCCAGCGCAGCCAGGCGATCGTCTCCATGACGATCAGGCCCTGAATGGTCAGACCGCAGGCAAAGGGTGTCACCGGGTGGTGGTGGCCCATGGCCACGCGTTCGCCCTGGCCGATGTTGTCCGGCACCAGCACGGCGGCGCCTTGCCGGGCCAGGCGGGCGGCCATGGCCTGGTAACCCGGGTTCAGTTTGCCGCCGGCTCCGTGGCCGCAGCAGAGTACGACCAGGGGGATAGGCGCTCCGGCCGGCGCAGATGGCTTATAGAGGTTGGCACAGCAGCGGACACCGGGCCAGGATTCGGCCTGGAGTAATTCGACTGTATAGCCCGGCTTCCGGACAGTCCGCCCTTTCACGCCCGAGACAACCGGGTAAAGGCGATCCTCAATGCCCAGGCAGGTTCGGACCTGCTCGCGAATGGCGGCCCGATCCGGTTCTAGCCAGGGTTTAAGCGCAGGCAGATTCGCCATGGCTTGGAGAAAGCGGGCGTTATAGGACGCATAGCAGGCAAACAACAGATCGGGATCGCTGTCGTGTGATGAATGTGTCATGTCTCATCCTCCTCTTTTTGCTGTGGCTCCGCGAGCGCGGCGCCGATCGGGGCGCGGATAACCAGGTGGGCTTTATCATCGAGCGGCGTCGGGCTCTGGTTGATGATCACGAGCATGCCATGGCGATACCCGGTCACGAGGCCGGCGGCCGGATAAACCGTCAGCGATGTGCCGCCGACGATCAAAAGATCGGCCTGGCTGATGGCCTGAATGGCCTGGCGGACAACCGCTTCGTCCAGCGATTCCTCGTATAGCACCACATCCGGGCGGATCAGTCCGCCGCAGGCACAATAAGGGACGCCCGGCACAGCCAGAACAGCAGCCAGATCGTAGGGTTTGCGGCAGGCCAGGCACGTGTTGCGATGAACGGATCCATGCAGTTCCAGGACGCGCTTGCTGCCGGCCGCCTGGTGCAGACCGTCGATGTTCTGCGTCACCACGGCCAGCAGCTTTCCCTCCGCTTCCAGCCGAGCCAGGCGAACATGCGCCGGATTGGGCAAAGCGTTGGGGTGCAGGATGCTGCCGCGGTAGAATTGGAAAAATTCGCGCGGGTGATCCAGCAGGAAATGGTGCGACAGGATGGTTTCAGCCGGCGGGTCATCCACAGGGCTCCGGCGGCTGTAAAGGCCTTTGGCGCTGCGAAAGTCAGGAATGCCGCTTTCGGTGGAAACACCGGCACCGCCGAAAAAAACGATCCGCCGGCTGCGGCTGATCAGCGCTTCGAGCTCATGTTTCAGCTTAGGGTCGATACCTGTCT
>JAAZFW010000522.1 GCA_012511525.1 Clostridiaceae bacterium | reverse complement strand
CTTGTTGAGCCGAATCTGCATCTGCTCATGCAGGTCGCTGTCTGATGGGATTTGCTCCGCCATAGCCGGCTGCTGGTCTTGTGGCATGATTAACCTTCTTTCATGGTCAAGCACCGGAGACGCCTGGCCGTCCGGTGCCTGCTGGTTCGCGTTCGGTCCTAAGATGTCAGGACGGTTTGGATATTTTGACGATCCGGTAACGCAAAATCCCCGCCGGTGTGCGGACGTCGACGATCTGGCCCCGTTTCTTGCCGATGATGGCGGCGCCGACCGGCGAATCACTGGAAATCTTGTTGCTGAAGATGTCCTGTTCCTTGGTGCCCACCAGCAGGTATTCCATTTCTTCGAGCGTTTCCTCGTCGCGGATCTTGATCACGGCACCCAAGGTCACCTTGGTTTTGCTGATCTCGTCCTCATCGATAATCTTGGCGTTCTTGAGGATGGCCTCGATTTCCATGATGCGCATCTCGTTTTCGGCCTGTGCCGTTTTTGCGTCATCGTATTCGGAGTTCTCCGACAAATCGCCCAGGGCGCGGGCTTCTTTGAGCCGCTCGGAGATCTCGGCGGCGGTGACGGTCTTGCGCTGGTCAAGCTCATCCTGAAGCTTCTTCACGCCATCGTAGGTCATTTCGTATACTTTATCTGCCATGGGTCTGGCTCCTTTCAGGGTTCAGGTCTTTTTTATTCGGGTGCGGCCATTTACGGCCGCCGTTCGCTTTCTTTCTGGATCACGTCGTGGGCGCCGCCCTCGACAATGCTGGTGGACGAAACGACCACCAGCCTGGCTTTCTCCTGGAATGTCTCGATGTCATTCGCGCCGCAGGCGCACATCGTGGCGCGAAGCTTGGCTGTCGTCACATCCAGGTTGTCTTTGAGTTTGCCGGCATAGGGGACATACGAGTCGACGCCTTCCTCAAACGCCATTTTGCCCGCCTCCGTGCTTCCGGCGTCGTAACGCTGCCAGTTGCGGGCCCGGTTGGAGCCTTCGCCCCAATATTCCTTGACGTAGGTTCCGTTGACCAGGAGGCGGCGCGTCGGGCTTTCGTCGAACCGGGCAAAATAGCGGCCCAGCATGATGAAGTCCGCACCCATGGCCAGGGCCAGCGACATGTGGTAGTCGTAGACGATGCCGCCGTCCGAGCAGATCGGCACGTAGACGCCCGTTTCCTTGTACCACTGGTCGCGCGCGGCGGCGACGGCCATGACCGCCGAAGCTTGTCCGCAGCCGATCCCCTTCTGCTCGCGTGTGATGCAGATCGAGCCGCCGCCGATGCCGACTTTGACGAAATCCGCCCCGGCGCCGGCCAGATAGCGGAAGCCTTCGGCGTCGACGACATTGCCCGCGCCGACCAGCACGTCATCACCGTATTGAGCGCGGATCCAAGCCAGCGTCTCCTGCTGCCACTGCGTAAACCCGTCGGACGAGTCGATGCAGAGGATGTCGGCGCCGGATGCGATCAGGGCCGGCACGCGCGTCTCATAATCGCGCGTGTTGATGCCGGCGCCGACGATCAGGCGCTTATGGGCGTCCAGCAGCTCCTCGGGGTTGTCCTTGTGCTCGTCGTAGTCCTTGCGGAAGACCATGCCGACCAGTTCGTCCTTGTCGTTGACGATGGGCAGCTGGTTGATCTTGTGTTCCCAGATGATGTCGTTGGCCTCGCTCAGGTTAATCCCTTCGCGGGCGTAGACCAGGTGGTCGAACGGCGTCATGAAGCTGCGCACCGGCGTGCCCGGCAGCGTCCGGCTGATCCGGTAGTCGCGGCTGGTCACGATGCCGAGCAAACGGCCGTTGGCCGTGCCGTCCGCCGTCACGGCGATCGTCGAGTGGCCGGTCCGGGCCTTGATCGCCAGCACATCCGCCAAGGTGGCGTCCGGGGTGACATTAGAGTCAGAAGTCACGAATCCGGCTTTGTACTTTTTCACCTTGCTGACCATTTCGGCCTGGCTCTCGACGCTTTGCGACGCGTAAATGAACGACAGGCCGCCGCTTCTCGACAGGGCGATGGCCATTCCGTCATCGGATACGGCCTGCATGACCGCCGACACCAGGGGGATGTTGATCGAAAGGCGGCTCTTCTCCTCGCCCTTGCGGTAGCGGACGATGGCGGTCGACAAATCGACATTTTCAGGGGTGTTGTCGCGTGTCGTCAGGTTTGGGACCAGCAGATACTCACTGAACGTCCTGGACTCCTGCTCAAAGATCATGGCCATGGTGCTTATCCTCCATCTGGCTGGCAGCGGTCAGGGGCAGCTGCCGGGCGGCCCATGCTTGCGCGGCGGACAGGAATGCCGTGAACAGCGGATGCGGCCGGATCGGACGCGATTTGAACTCCGGATGGAACAGGACACCGAGGAACCAGGGGTGGTTCTCGATCTCAAATGCCTCCACCAGGCGTCCGTCCGGTGACAGGCCGGACAGCTTGAGACCGGCCTGGCAGAGCAGCTCCTGGTAATCCATATTGAATTCCCAGCGGTGGTGGTGCCGTTCGAGAACTTCATGCTGCTGGTAGGCTTCGGCCAGGTGTGTGCCCGGCACGATCCGGCAGGGATAGGCGCCGCGGCGCATCGGCTTTTGGATCGTGTTCAGGATGGCGGACTGGCAGGGGTCGCTGTTCGCGTCTGGCTGCGGCAGGACAAAAAGCGGCGTGCAGGGTTTTTCCGCTTCCGCGGAATGGGCGTCGGCCAGTCCGGCGCGGCTGCGGGCAAACGCGGCGACCGCCATCTGCATGCCCAGGCCAATGCCGAAATAGGGCTTATTGCTCCGGATGGCGTAGGATGCCGCCTCGATCATGCCGTCCATGCCGCGCGGCCCGAAACCGCCCGGCACCAGGATGGCCGAGACATCGTCAAGCTGGGCCGCGGCCGACTTGGCGTCGACCAGCTCCTCGGCGTCGACCCATTTCAGATCGACCTTGACGCCGTTGGTGATGCCGGCATGGCGCAGCGACTCCAAAACACTCAGGTAGGCGTCGTGCAGGGCGAGATACTTGCCGACCAGCCCGATGCGCAAGGGCTCGGTGGCCAGTCGGTCACGCTGTGTCAGGCTATGCCAGGCGTCCAGGTCAGCGGCCCGCTCGGCCGCCTTGGGCAGGTTCAGCTTCTGGCAGACGGTCTGGGCCAGGTTCTGGGCCTCGAGGGCCAGCGGCAGATGATAAACCGTCTCGACGTCAATGTTCTGAATGACGCAGTCCATATCGACATTGCAGTACAAGGCGATCTTGCGCCGCGTGTCGTCGGTCAGCGGCTGTTCGCTGCGGCAGACCAGGATATCCGGCTGAATGCCCAGCGAGAGCAGCTTCTGGACGCTGTGCTGGGTCGGCTTGGTCTTGGTTTCGCCTGAACTGCGCAGATAAGGGATCAGCGTCACGTGGATGAACAGCACGTTTTCGTGGCCGACCTCGTAGCTGACCTGGCGAATGGCCTCCATGTACGGCAGGCTCTCCATGTCTCCGACTGTGCCGCCGACTTCGGCGATCAGGATATCGGGCTGGTTTTTCCGTTCAGGCTGGTAGATGTGCTTCTTGATCTCGTTGATCACGTGGGGCACCACCTGGACGGTCGTCCCGTTGTACGCGCCGTCCCGTTCGCGCTGCAGGATGTCGCGGTAGATCATGCCGGTTGTGATGTCGCTGGTGCAGTCCAGGCTGGTGTCGGTGAACCGTTCGTAATGGCCGATATCCAGGTCTGTCTCGGCGCCGTCGTCGGTGATGAAGACCTCCCCGTGCTGGGTCGGGCTCATTAGGCCCGGGTCGATGTTGATATACGGATCGAATTTCTGGTTTAAAACCCGGATGCCCCGGGCCTTGAGCAGGCAGCCGAGTACGGCAGCGGTGATGCCCTTGCCAATGCCGGATACAACCCCGCCTGTTACAAAGATGTATTTCGTTGCCATGACTGCTCCCCCTGCCGGTTCTGGTCCGATCATAATATGACGGCGGCCCTGGCTGCGTGAACAGATCAAGGTCGCATAGATTACATGATATTGTAATGACAATGGCCCCCGCCTGTCAACAACAGCTCGAGGGCCATCCGCTTCAGATTTTACGATTTTTTAAAGTGGCGACTGCCGGGCTTTCAAGGGTTCCTGCGCGGCCTGAAGACAAGGGCCAGCGGCAGGAGCAGCATGCTGGTCACGACCATCTCAGGCACCATGTACGTGCCGTTGTAGCCCAGCGAATACAGCCAGACATTCTTGCCTTCCGCATAAGAGGCGAAGAAAACGACGCCGGACAGGACATGGGCAATCAGGCGGCCCAGCATGGCGATGACCACCGCCAGGACGATGCGCCACGGCGGCAGGGCGCCGACACGCCTCAAGATGTTGCGCTCGTCCCGGCGGCTTTCCCGCGGTGCGGCGAAAAGGCCGGCCAGGCCCAGCAGGCCGAACGCGACCGGGTAGTCCAGCACGATTGAGGCCCAGTGGGCGATGTACGGTGCGATGATGAACTGCAGCACGCCGTAGACGGCGGCGATGCCAAAGCCCCAGCCGGTCCCGAACGCCAGGGCACAGAAGATCACCGGCAGCATCGAGCCGATGGTCAGCGACCCGCCCTGGGGCATCTTGATGACCGTAAAGACCGAAAGCAGCGTGCCCAGCGCGATCGCCATACCGCCGGTGGCGGTCGCCAGGATGGCTTCCCGGTATTTTGCGGGTTTTGCGGTGTCAGATGGTTTGTTCATGGATGACGTCCTCCTTTAATTGGCTGCATGGGGAGGCTTTCTTGGCAAACAAAAAGCCCTCCATTTGCCGGTTGGACAAATGGAAAGCTTCAATCAGCCCGATTGTCCCTCCGCCGGCATTATCCGGTTCAGGTTACAGGGTCGATCCCGTTCAGGAATCCTCTCAGCCAGCTT
>JAAZFW010000521.1 GCA_012511525.1 Clostridiaceae bacterium | reverse complement strand
TGTTGCGCATGGGCTCGATTTCGGTGCGGGCACGGACCACGATCCGGCCTTTGCCGGTCCGGTAAGCTTCGCGAATGCCGGACATGCCCATGATCACGCCGCCGGTCGGGAAATCGGGCCCCTTGATAACGGCCATCACGTCTGCAACCGAGGCATCAGGCTTGTCGGTCAGCAGCGTAACGCCGTCGATCATTTCGCCCATGTTATGCGGCGGGATGCTGGTGGCCATGCCGACGGCGATTCCCGTCGATCCGTTGACCAGCAGGTTGGGGAATCGGCTGGGCAGGACGATCGGCTCCATCTCGTGTTCGTCAAAATTCGGTTTGAAGTCGACCGTGTTCTTATTGATGTCGCTCATCATCTCGATCGAGATGCGCGAAAGCCGCGCCTCGGTGTACCGGTAAGCCGCAGGCGCGTCGCCGTCGCGGGAACCGAAATTACCGTGCCCGTCGACCAGCATGGCGCGCATGGAAAAATCCTGTGCCATACGGACCAGGGAATCGTATACGGCCGCGTCGCCATGAGGATGGAAACGGCCCAGTACGTCGCCGACTGTCGTCGCGCATTTCCGGTACGGTTTGTCCGGGGTAAACCCCTGGGTATACATCGAATAAAGGATGCGCCGGTGCACCGGCTTCAGCCCGTCGCGCACATCCGGCAGCGCGCGGTCCGATATGACGCTCATCGCGTAGTCGATGAAAGACTTCTTCATTTCATCTTCGAGGTCAACAGGGATAATCGTGTTGTCAGGGTTCTTGAATGCCGCGTCGACGGCTGCTTCTTTCTGCCGCTGCAGGTCTTTCGCGTCCCTGTTCAACTGGTCAGCCATTTAAGTCGTTCCTCCTCAAGTCACCGTTTGGCGAATCTAATCAATTATACCACAAGTCAGCCATTTCCGGGACTACAAAGGCTGTTTTTCCGCCTTTCCGGCCTTCCGTGGATAGGCGTTCGGCGTGGTCCGGACCTTGCGCAGACAGAACAAACTGCGCTGCATATCGGTTCCCGGCAAGGTGAACTGACGGATGTCCTCGAGCTCGCCGCCCAGGATTTTTACGGCACGCGCTGCCAGCGGCCATTCACTTTCAGGACGGCCCTTCATGGCAACAAACAGGCCGCCGGTGCGGACCAGGGGCAGACCATACTCGGCAAGGACGTTGAGCGGGGCGACCGCCCGGGCGACAGCGAGGTCGAACCGGCCGCGCAGGCCATCTTCCCGGCCGGCATCCTCGGCCCGACCATGCCAGGTCCGGATGTTGTCGAGCCGCAGCTGTTCGATCACCGTGTCGAGAAAGCGCAAGCGCTTGGCCAAAGCATCAAGCAGGACGACCGAGCAGGCCGGCCGCAGCAGTTTGAGCGGCATGCCGGGAAATCCTGCGCCGGTTCCTACATCGACCAGGCTGATCGGCTGCGGGCATTCGGCCTGTAGCTTATCGACCAGCGGCAAAAGGGTCATGGAATCCAGGATATGCCGGATAGCGATCCCCTCGTCGTCTGCGATGGCCGTCAGGTTGATGTTTCGGTTAGCTGCCTGGAGCATCTGGATAAACGTCGCCATCTGTTCGCGGACGGGCAACGGCATGATCTCTCCGCTCAGTTCTCCGACCCGGTCCAGCCAGTCGGCCAGGGTCATATCAGCGGGATTCATGCTTCGAATCCCCGCCGCGTCCGGACAGCGTCTGCAGATAGACCAGAAGCACGGACAGGTCGGCCGGTGAAACACCGGAGAT
>JAAZFW010000520.1 GCA_012511525.1 Clostridiaceae bacterium | reverse complement strand
TGTTGGGCCATCTTCAGACGGCCTTTCTCATGAACCATGGGCTCATTATAGGCAATCGGAGGATAGGGTGGCAATGGATTACAGGTGTTATTGCAGATAACAGGTCAGGAAATGCCAAATTCAGTCATAAAAAGCCAACCCGCCAGTTCGGCGGGCTGGCTTTGGGAAAAAGGGCCGTGCGACTTACCAGGCGGCGCGCAGCAGGGCCTCCAGCTCGCTGATCAGGGGCATGCGCGGGTTGGTGCCGGTGCACTGGTCGGCATAGGCTTTTTCGGCGATGTCCGGCACGGCGGCCATGAACAGATTCTCGTCCAGACTGCAGTCACGCAAGCGCAGCGGCACGTTGATTTTTGCCATCAGGTCGCGCACAGCCTGGATCAGCTGCCGGACACCTTCTTCGGTGCTGGAAAAGGACAGCCCGATCGTTCGGGCGATCTCAGCATAGCGCTCGTCGGCGATAAACGACTCATACTTGGGAAACGAAACGAACTTGGTCGGTTTGGCGGCGTTGTAGGCGATGACATGCGGCAGCAAAACGGCGTTGGACCGGCCGTGCGGGAGGTGAAAGGCGCCGCCGATCTTGTGGGCCAGCGAGTGATTGATGCCCAGAAACGCGTTGCTGAAGGCCATGCCGGCGATCGTGCTGGCGTTGTGCATCTTTTCCCTGGCCTTGCGGTTGTCCCCTTGCGCGCAGGCGGTCGGCAGCCAGTCAAAAACCAGCTTGATCGCATGCAGCGCCAGGGCGTCGGTGTAGTCGGACGCGAAGGTCGACACGTAGGCCTCGATCGCGTGGGTCAGGACATCCATGCCTGTGTCGGCAGTGATGGCCGGCGGCACGCTCATCACGAAATCCGGATCGATGATCGCAACATCCGGCGTCAGCTCATAGTCGGCCAGCGGGTACTTGGTCTTGGTGGACCGGTCCGTAATGACGGAGAACGAAGTCACTTCGGAGCCGGTCCCGCTGGTCGTCGGGATGGCGACCAGCCTGGCCTTGCGGCCCATGCGGGGGAATTTGACGACGCGCTTTCTGATATCCATGAACTTCAAGGTCAGCTGACGAAAATCCAGATCCGGATTCTCGTAAAACATCCACATGCCCTTGGCGGCGTCGATGGCGGAACCGCCGCCCAGGGCGATGATCACGTCCGGCTGGAACTGGTTCATGGCCGCGACACCGCGGCGGATCGTTTCGATATCCGGGTCTGGCTCGACGTCCGAGAAAATCTCGCAATGGACATATTGGCGCCGCTTGCGCAGGTAGTAGAGGATTTTGTCCACGTAGCCGAAGCGGACCATCGTGGGATCGGTGACGATAAAAGCCTTGTGGATATCCGGCATTTTTTCCAGGTACTGGGTCGATTCAAATTCGAAGTAGATTTTTTCCGGCACCTTGAACCACTGCATGTTGACACGCCTCCTGGCGACACGCTTTTTGTTGACCAGGTTGACCGCGGTCACGTTGGATGAGGTCGCGTTGCGGCCGTATGAACCGCAGCCCAGGGTCAGCGAAGGCATGTTGGTGTTGTAGATGTCGCCGATGGCCCCGTGGGACGACGGCGAGTTGATGATCACGCGGCTGGCCTGAAGACGATCGGCAAACTGACCGGAGACGATTTCATCCTCGGTATGGATAACCGCCGAATGGCCCAACCCGCCAAACGCGATGATCTCCTCGGCGCGCCGGATGCCCTCCTCGCTGTTCTCGACGATGTAATAGGCCAGAACCGGGCTTAGTTTTTCGACCGACAGCGGGAAGTCCGGTCCGACACCCTCCAGGCGGGCCAGCAGGATCTTGGTGTCCGATGGCACCTCGATGCCGGCCAAAGCCGCGATTTCAGCGGCGGGACGTCCGACAACAACCGGATTGACCGCGATCTTGCCGGGCTTGATCATGGCGAGCTCGAGTTTTTTCGTTTCCGCCTCATCGAGGAACCGGCAGCCGTTGGCGCGCATCAGGGCCTCGAATTCATCTGACCGGGCGCTATCGACGATCACGGCCTGTGCCGAGGCGCAGATCATACCGTTGTCGAAGGTCTTGGACATGATCAGGTCTGTGACCGCCCGGCGCAGGTTGGCGGTTTGCTCGATATAGCAGGGCACGTTGCCGGGACCGACGCCCAGGGCCGGCTTGCCGGCGCTGTAAGCAGCCTGGACCATGCCGCTGCCCCCGGTGGCCAGGATCAGGGAAACGCCGGGGTGGTTCATCAGGCAGTTGGTCGCCTGGACAGACGGCTCGGTCACCCACTGGATGCAGTGCTCCGGCGCGCCGGCGGCCAGGGCGGCATCGTACATGATCTTGGCAGCCAGGGCGCTGCAGCGCTGGGCAGACGGATGAAAGGCGAATATGATCGGATTGCGCGTCTTGATCGCAATCAGGCACTTGAACAAGGTCGTCGAGGTGGGATTGGTCACGGGCGTGACGGCCGCGATCACACCGACCGGTTCAGCGATCTCGATATAGTCCTCGTAGTCGTTCTCCTGGATCACGCCGACGGTCCGGTCGTACTTGATGCTGTGATAGACATATTCCGTGGCGAAGATGTTCTTGGTCATCTTGTCTTCATACACGCCGCGGCCTGTCTCGTCGACAGCGGCCCTGGCCAGGGTCATGTAAGCTTCCAGCCCGGCGGTGGACATCGCCTTGACGATCGTATCGACTTGTTCCTGGGTCTTGAACATCATCTGCCCGAGCGATTGAAGCGCCTGGCCGACCAGCATCTCGATCTCCTGGTTTTTCGCTGCCGGATCTGTTTGCTCCTGCCGGCTGTTCTTGGTTGCCTTGTCTTTGTCCGTCATATCCGTGTCCTCCAGTAAAAAGGTGTGAACAACATATTGCAAACGTTTTCGGTCGTCGATATCAGTCCATATCGAGACAATTTCTATTTCGTTAACGTTTACGGCATCATTTTACATGCAGGCAAGCCAGGGCGTCAATTCGATGAGTGCATCATCTTGCACATACAATTAGCATATGTTTTAGTCATTGTGCACATTTAAGAATTTCGTCAAGGCCTGCTTGCCAAGCATGGTTGCGCATGGTAGAATGACATTGTTTTGATAAGCAAAATATATGATTTTCAAACCATTGCTGCGGAGGCCACCATGCAGACAGTAACCGGTAAGAAATATTACGACCGTCCCCGATTCGACACCTTGCGCGCCCTGATCCG
>JAAZFW010000519.1 GCA_012511525.1 Clostridiaceae bacterium | reverse complement strand
CGATTGACGGGATCGGGTACGGGCAGGGCGTGCGCCGGGCTTCGAGCGGAACCGCGTCGGCTTGCGTCCGCGTTGTTTCCCAAAACAGGTCGAAATCCGCCTCGCGGGTCAGCGGCGGCAGATAGGCGGCAAGTTCGGCTGTTTGTTCCTCCAGATAGGTCATGGTCAGGCCTCCAGTTCTTTTTGGGCTTCTGCAAGCAGAGCTTCTTTCCGGTTAGGCAGCTGTCCGGCGATCACCCGGTCCAGCAGTCTGCCAAGCAGACGGCCGACCGCCCGGCCTGGCTTCATGCCCAGCTGCAGCAGGTCGTCGCCGCTGACCGCCAGGTCAGACAGGCGGTAACAGGCGTTTTGGGCCCTGATCTGCCGGATTCGCCGCTCCAGATCGGCCAGCTGGTCCGGGCTGTAAGGGGATGGCAGGTAACCGGATGCCAGGGCCGCTTGTTCAACGAGGATTGTGTCCAGGGCGACTTCAGGCGTGCAGCGGCGAAGCCAGTGCTTGACACAGGGCAGGTCCGGCGCTGGCAAACGGTCCCGGCAAGCGGCCAGACCGAGCACGTGCGTGCGAGTTGCCCGGTCACAGCGCAAGCTGTCGAGTTGACCGCCAAACTGAATGGGTTCGCGTACCGACCGCAGCAGCGCGGCCAGGCGCAAGACCGCCTGGTCGGGCAGCCGCGCCAGCATCCCGGCCAGCCGGCTGACCGCCTCAGAATCCACCGGCACATCGGGCAAGACGACGCGCAGGACATCGGCAAAAGCGGCGACGACTGAAGCGGCGCCGGGACCGCCAAGCAGGAGCATCAGCTCGTGGTAAACGCGTTCGCGGGCGACGCTTGCCAGCAAGACGGCCTGTTTCGCCAGAGCCGCCGCGGTCCGGGGCTCGATCTGGAATTTAAGAACCGACGCGAAGCGCAGCGCGCGCAGAATGCGCAGGGCATCCTCGTCAAAACGCTGTTCCGGCTGGCCGACACAGCGCACCAGGCGCTGGCGAAGGTCGGTCTGGCCGCCAAACGGGTCGATAACATCGGCGGGGTCAAACCGGGCGGACACCTGGCCGCGCGGCCAGGCCCAGGCCATGGCGTTGATCGTGAAATCGCGCCGTGACAAGTCTGCCGTAATCTGGTTCGTGAAATGGACGGTGTCAGGCCGGCGCCGGTCCGTGTAGCTGCCGTCGACCCGAAAGGTCGTGATCTCCAGCGGGACATGGTCCAGCACGACCAGGACGGTGCCGTGCTGCAAGCCGGTTTCGATCACTGTCTGGTCGTCAAACAGCGCCAGGACCTGCTCCGGGCGCGCGTCGCTCGCCAGGTCGAAATCGCTCGGCTGCCGGCCGGAGAGAAGATCGCGCACACAGCCGCCGACCAGGCAGGCGGTAAAGCCCGCGTCTGCCAGTCGGATCAAGGCGGTTCGTACCGCTTGCGGCCATGCATTTGCCATCGTATCTCGCATCTTTCCCCTGTTCTCGGCGCGTCGTTTTTTGCCTGTCCGGTCGCTATCGATTATACGTCCGCCTGCTGCGGGCGGCAAGTTGCGTGATCGTCTGCCCGTTCTATGGTAAAATGGTCTCATCATGTCTGTTTATCAAAGGAGGTAACGCGATGCAGATCACGATACTGTCCGGGAATCCGAAGCAAGACGGCCTGTGCCAGGCCGTTATCGGAGCTGTGCGCGCCGGAGCCGAAGCGGGCGGCGCCGCGGTCGCGGAGATCCGATTGCAGGATTTGCCCCTGATCCGCTGCCAGGTGTGCGCGGACGGCTGGGGCACCTGCCTGTCCGAGCGGCGCTGCCAGTATGGCTCCGACGGCCTGGATGCCCTGACCGAACAGTTGGCCGCGGCCGACGTGCTGGTTCTGGCGACGCCGGTTTACTGGGGTGAAATGTCGGAATCGCTGAAATCGTGCCTGGACCGCCTGCGCCGCTGCCAGCGCGGTCAGGATGGCGTCCTGGCCGGCAAACAGGCTCTGATCGTGGCGACGCCCGGCGGGACGGGCAACGGCCAGCTGACGTGCTTTGAGCAGATGGACCGCTTCTGCCGCCACACCGGCCTTGTGATCTTCGACTACATCGGAGCGAACCGCTGGACCGCAGACTATCACCTGAACATGGCCAGGTCGGCTGGCCTTGCCCTGGCCCAGGGACGCAAAAACGGCGATACGGTTCCCCTGTAACCGTCAGCCTGTCGGGACGCGCCGAAGGCGCGAGGAGGCAACATGAGCCGAATGAAAGCAAAGGGAACAGCCCTCGCCTGCCTGCTGCTCGCCTGTGCCCTGGTGCTGCCGGGCTGTGCCAATTACCGCCGTCTTGCTGAAGCGCTCGGCAACCTGGTCAGGCCGACGACCGAAGCGTCGACCGCCAGGCCGACGACGCGCCGCACGACGGAGCGGGCGACCCCGACACCGCGGCCGACGACCACGACCACAACCACAACCACAACACAAACATCCGCGGCCACGACAACCCAGACGACCCAAACTGCCGGGACAACCGCCGCACCGACCCCGATGCCGACGGAGACGGCCCCGCCGTTTGTCTCTTACAGCGTGAACGAGGCATTCCGGTTCGAGGAAGACGCCGTGACCGTCGTGCTGCCGATCATCGAGCCGGATGACGAGCGGTCAGGTTCGCTCAACGAGGAGCTGAAGCTGCGGATCGCCTACGAGCAGAGCCTGTGCGAAGATGGGTTTGAGGCGGATGTCTATTACGCCTTCGACTACTTTTACCAGTTTGATGGCACCTGCCTGACACTGGCCATCGAGAGCATCGCCGGCTGGGTCGATTCGGAGGCCTACTACATGTACTCGGTCTACCAT
>JAAZFW010000518.1 GCA_012511525.1 Clostridiaceae bacterium | reverse complement strand
GCGCCGGTGCTTGGCGACAATCCCTATGCGCCGCACGATGTGTTGTGCGAAGTCGAGTATTGCGGCATCTGCGGCAGCGACATTCATCGCTGGAAGGCTGACAAAACGGGGGTCAAGACCTCGCCCAGGAAAGTTGTCGTCGGTCATGAGATTGTCAGCGTGGTTCGTGAGGTCGGGCCTGCTGTGACGACCGTGAAACCGGGCGACCGGGTCGTTCATGAAATCGTCACGTTCTACTGCGGCCATTGCCCGGCCTGCCTCGAGGGACGTTTCAATATCTGCAACACGATCCCGCCGATGGAGGGCCGGGCCCACTTCATGACGGGCGGCGGGTTTGCCAAGTACACGGTCTGGCCGGAACGGCAGCTTCATATCCTGCCCGCCACGATTAGACCTAAGTCAGCCGTCCTGATGGAACCCACCGCCGGATCCATCCACAGCGTCATCTCGCGCATGAAGGTTCGTGCCGGCGAATCCGTCGCGATCCTGGGGCCAGGGGCCCGCGGGCTGCTCATGCTGCAGGTTTGCCAGGCGATCGGCGCCGGACCGATCATCATGACAGGACTGACCCGAGATGAACCGACCCGGCTGAAGAAGGCCAGGGAACTGGGCTGCGATGTCGTCATCAATGTCGAGAAGGAAGACCTTCGCGCACGCATCGCCGAACTGACCCATGGGATCGGGGTCGATGTCGTCCTGGAGAATTCAGGGGCTGTCGAGCCCATCGCAGAGTCGCTCGACATCGTCAGGAAAGGCGGCCGTGTCATGTGGGCCGGCGGCGGGATCCGGGGCGGGATCGTCGCACCGGTCGACACGTACAAGATCATCGTCAAGGAACTGGACGTGTCAGGCGAGATATCCCAGATCCCTTATGACTGGAAAACAGCGATTAAACTGGTCGAGAGCGGGCGCATCAAGCTCGATGACCTGGTCACCCACACCTATCAGCTGGAACAGTGGGAGGACGGTTTTGACCTGGCCGCGACCAGTCCTGAGTGCCTTCGTGTTGCCATCGAAATCTAATCAGCGCCTGACGCCGACACGCGAGGACTGACAAGGATGTTTTGGCATCGTCGTTTCGCTATCAAGCATAAGCTTGGCTTGTTTATGGTCCTGGCTTATCTCTTGTCCTGGCTGCTCTGGACCCCCTCGATCCTGTCATCCAGGGGGTTGCTGCCCTTTCAGCTGCCGGAGATCTGTTCGGTTGCCGGTAATTTCGGACCGGCACTGGCAGCCATCTTGACCTTGGCGCTGGCTGATGGGAAAAAAGGTCTCGTCACCTGGTTGAAATCGCTTGTTCCAAACCGGATCAGCGGGCGCTTGGTTGCCCTGGCCCTGACGCCGATTGCCATCAACGGGCTGCTTGTCGTTCTCTACGCTGTGATCAGCGGCGATGATATGCAAATCAACGCCCAAAGTGTGCTCAAAATCATCCCGCTCTTTTTCTTCTGGCTCGTTTTCGGCGGTCCGTTGGGTGAGGAGACCGGCTGGCGCGGATTCGCGCTGCCCGAGTTGCTCAAAAAGCATGGCTTGCTGTCATCGTCGATGATCTTGGGAGCCGTCTGGTTTGGCTAGCATCTGGTGCGTTACCTGGATCCCGGGCAGGCCGCCGGAGGGGTCGCGGCAATCGGTCTGTTTGCCGTCCAGGTCATGATTTTCTCGATCCTGTTCACCTGGATGTTCCATGCAACGAAAGGCAGCCTGCTGCTGGTCGTCCTGTTTCATGTTGCGATCAACTCACTGCAGACCATCGTTGCGAGCCTGTATCCGGGCCGTACCGGCGCTGACTTCGGTCACGCCTTCATGCTGGTCAACGTGGCTTTGATTGCGATTTATCTTGTTTGGGCTATCCTGGCGGCCGTGTGGCTGGCAAGCCGGAAACGGCAAAACGTGCCTGATGTTGCAACCGCCGTGGCGCCCGGTCAATCGATATCCGCTTCGTTGTCAAACCCGCGCGATTCCCAGTAGCCTTTGTAGTCGGCGTCCGCCGACAGTTCGATCCGGATCACCCACCGCGCCCATTTGTAGCCGAGTTTATCCTCGGCAACGATGATAAAGGGGAATCCCATCTCGTCGGGAATAGGCAAGCCGTTTGCCTGGTAGGCCATGATCAGCTTGTTGTCGATGATGGTTGCCAGAGGCATGGATGTCGTGTAGTTGTCGGCACAGTGGAAAATAACGGTGTTAGCCTCGGAATCGACGCTGGCCAAATCAAGGAGTTCGGATAATTGCACGCCGCGCCACAGCATCGTCGCCTGCCAGCCCGTCACACAATAAAGCGTGATCAATCGCTCGACGGGCGTCAGGTTGAGTACATCGTCATAGCTCAGGTCCAGCGGTTTGCCGACCAGCCCGTCAACCGTAAGGCGGTAGTTTCGGAGATCGACATGCTGAACGCCTGAGATGGAGTTGTCGGCAGGCCCGATGGCGGGATCCAGACGCACGCCCTGGTAGTCCCGGATCTCATTCTCCCGGTATCTAGCCAGGGTGGCTGACGATACAACATCCACGGTCGTTGATGTTGCAGGAACCTTTGTAGTCTGCTCCGGCGCGGGGGTCGTCGGGGCCGTGCCGCAGGCGCTAAGCATAAAGCTCATGAGCAGGATTATCCCGGTAAGTGTCTTTTTCACCCGATCACCTCTTTGATCAACGTAGCTTTACAGTCAATGGCTGACACAGTGCTGCGATCCAGATAAGAATGTCATGTCAGGCAGGGAAGCGACCCTTTGACCGATTGATCGTGACTGCATGCGGCAAACTGCGCTCAGAGCAAGACATGGGTCAATACGAGTCTACCACAGGCCAGGTGAAAAGCCTACTGGGCGCATGACCGTCAGTCATTGATCAAGATGTGCCGAATGGTTTGGTCCAGTTCATCTTTTCAGTCTCTAGAAAATGTCAAATGAGCCGCAGGACTTGGTTTGGAAATATGTTTTTCCCTTGAAGGTTTCTGGTGTTGTCAAAAAAGAGATGCGTTTTGCCCTTTTCGGGGATAGGAGGCAAAAGTTAACTCGTGTGCCGGCCTTTGTCGCTAGAAGCGGAAATACATGAACGGGTTGTAGGAGCCGTCGACCAGGTAAGCCGTTGAGAGGATCAGAAGCAGCAGGCTGACGGCGGGCTCGAGAAATGAGCATACCTGTTTGCCGGCTCGATGCTTCTTAAGAGCGGCATAGGCCTGCTTTGCCAATGGCGTGGCCAGGATGGCCGCGATCACGATGACGGGTGCGTAGCTCCTGGCATAATAGGTGCTGACGGTGTTCGTCAAGGCGGCGCCGATCCCGAACAGGCGGCCGGACGTGCGCAGCGCTTCGCTGATGCCGGCAGCGTCAAACAGGACGAAGCCGAGAACTGTAATCAGGAGCAGGTACAGGTGCGACAGGACGCGGCTGAGCTGGAGCGCTTTCTTGAGCAGGAATTTTTCCATGAGCAGAAGCAACCCGTAATAGAGGCCCCAGACGACAAAGTTGTACTCGGCCCCGTGCCAGAGCCCGGTCAAAAACCAGACGACGAGAATGTTGAGGACGAACCGCCCGGCCTTCACACGGTTTCCGCCCATCGGAATATAAACATAGTCGCGAAACCAGACGCCCAGCGTCATGTGCCAGCGCCGCCAGAATTCCGTCACACTTTTGGCGATGAACGGGTAGTTGAAGTTTTCCGGGAAGGAAAAGCCGAATAGCTTGCCCAGGCCGATCGCCATGTCGGAGTAGCCAGAAAAATCGAAATAGATCTGCAGCGAGAAGGAAATGGCGTAAACCCACGTCATCAGGACCGTCTTGTCCGCCATCCCGGCGTAGGTTTTACAGGCGACGGCCAGGGTGTTCGCGATCAGGATTTTTTTGCCCAGTCCGACACAAAAGCGGCCGATGCCGGAAGCAAATGACTCGAGGTCAAATGTACGTTCCTTCAATTCGACAGCCACGGTCTTGTAGCGGACGATCGGTCCGGCGATCAGCTGGGGGAACAGCGACACATAAGTGAAAAAATCTAAAAAGTTGCGCTCCGCCTTGACATCGCCCCGGTAGACATCGAAGGTGTAGCTCATGGTCTGGAACGTGAAGAAGCTGATCCCGATCGGCAGGGCCACCTTGAGCAGATCCAGCTGCGTGTCCAAAACCGCGTTGATGCTGCGGATGATCAGGTCGATGTATTTAAAATAGCCGAGCAGCGCGATGTTGGCCGCGAGCGACAAGCCCAGAAACAGCCTGGGCATGCCCGTTTTGTGGCGGAAACGTTCGATGCCGAGCGAGCAGGTATAGTCGACAACCGAGGACAGCAGCAGGAGCAGGACGAGTTTTTGCTCGCCTATATAGTAGAACAACAGGCTGAACAACAGCAAAATGACATTTTTCAATTTGGCCGGAACGAGGTAATAGACAGCCAGAACGAGCGGCAGGAAGATATACAGAAAGCTCAGACTCGAAAAGAGCATGGCCGATCCCTCTAATCTGTGTTTAAGCTGCTTGCGGTGTCAAGCGTTTCGATGCTGTACAAGAACAGCACGTCGTTTCCGGACTGGTAGTCGACCAGCTCCGGCAGGCGGGAGGCGCGGATATAACGGATATCGATCAGGACAACGCGGCTGTAGCCTTCTAAAAGCTGCGGCGCGATGCTGCGGCCAAAAGAATCGCTGAACAGATACAGCGTTTTGGTGTCTGCGGCATAACTCGGGTTTTCGAGGATAACCACCGAACACGCGCCGCCTAAAAACACGTCATATGGATCGTTTTGGCTGATCATATCCGGATCGTAGAGGGAAGATACCTCAAAGCCCTGCGAATTGGCGGTCGCCCGAAAGACCTTGACCTGGTCAAACAGGCCGCCGGTCAGGTAGGTCAGCGTGTCGGGCTTGAGCGGCAGAGCCGACTGGCCGCAATAGACACCGTAGAAGGGATACAGCATCCGGGGTTCGAAGGCCGATGCCGCCTGTTTGCGCCCCATATCGTTTAGCAGCCTGGCCACAGCGGGCGAGAGGCATTCCTGCCGCCAGTGGGAGTCCGTCCGGTAATAGTCGTCTGCGTCAAGGGACGCGAAGATGTCGATCCATGCCGCGTCGGCACAGCCCGTTCTTAGGTTGCTCACCAGCGTCTCGTAGTCGATCGACGGATAGCCGTTCTTGGCGGCGAGGTAATAGGCCTTGTCCGGAATGACGGACAAGTAGATGTTCATATCCTGGAAATAGGTGTCGATCAGAAAGGACATTTTTTTAGCCGCCAGTTCGTCGGCGCCGGCGGCAAAGGGGTAGGAGATGGCGACAGCCGTCTGGTCTTCGATGAAGATATTGTGATTGTCTTTCAGCCAAAAGACATAAAACTGGTTGAACGCCTTAAGGCGCAGAAAGTGATCGCGCCAGGGGAACTGATCCAGCATAAACGTTTCCAGATCGCGAAAATACGTGCCGCTGAAAAATGAAGCGGCCGTGAAGACCGGAAGCTGGGCCAGCTTCCGGCGTTCACTGATCGATATGGCGTGGACCGGCAAAGCGAAAACCATCACGCCGAAGCCGAAGATCACGGCCAGGAAAAGCGTCGCGAACGTCCAGGCTAAGCCCCGGCGGCCCTTCTTGATTGCGCTTTCCATATGTCACCATCCTTAACCCAGCATCCCGCCGCCGTTCCAGTCGTTTTCACGGTCGATGCGGGTGGTCGGGAGTGCGGACAGTTCGCCGAACGTCGCGTAGATGGCGTCGCAGGTGTTTTGAAAGCTCGCGCACAGGACGATATACTGCCCGGCGTACCCGACTACGACCGCCTCGGCCTTGATGCAACCGAACCGGGCAGGGTTGGTGCCCTTTGAGATTTGCTCGGCCAGGGCTGCCACGTCGCAATTGTCGCTGCACTGGACCAGGACGATCGAGTGGGCGAACCAGGACCCTTCAGGCTTGGATTCAACCGCGGTTACGATATCCGCAGCGAAATCATCCGGCGTTAGGCCTAGAATATCCTGGCAGGAATCGGCATCGACCGGTTTGTCGTAGCAGGTGATGTCTTTTAGCTCTTCGTCGGCGATGCTTTGCTTGGCAATGGTTTTGCTGATCAGACGGGCGAGTATCTCGCTGATTTGACCGTCGAACGCGGCCGGGTCGCTTGGCGCCGGTGTCGGCGTCGGGTTCGGAGTCGGGCTGCTGTTTGCGCAGCTGGCCAGCATGGTGCCGGCCAGGATTGCCGCAATCAGGAACAATACGAGCTTTTTCATCTTGATTGACCTCCACATGACCGGTTGCCATCGAAGACGGGGCAACACTTCCAATGCTTCCGGAATCCGTTGATGCAGCATGTGATGGGAAGAAATACAGTCATATAGACGTTCGGGCACAAGAAAAGTTCCGGGCAGCAAAAAAAGCCGGGAAGCGGATCTGGACGACGTGGTTTAAGGCTTAGGGACTGTTCCTTGCGATGCGATCGCCCGGCTTGAAGCGCAGCGCGGACCAATCGTCATCGATCGCGATCTGCCGGACCGGTTCCAGTCCGAGATCTTCAAGCGCGTGCCAGAAATCGTCGCGGCTGAGGTCCGACCGATAGTGCGGCGCACTTTTCTTGGGGTAGGCGACCCAGATGAGACCTGCCGGATCCGCCGCCTGTTTCAGGACAGGAATGGCTTGCTCCAGCTCGGCCTGGTCGCGGGTAAAGAGCAAGACGAACGGATACGGCCCCCCGGCAGGATCTTGCGCCAGCGGCCTGCTTTCTGCCCAGTGATCGAGCATGGGCGTCAGCGGCTCCGGCGCATGCCAGACAAACAGGGGCGATTGATCTTTGACCTGCAGTTTTTGCAAAATATCCATAGCGCCATCTCCAGTCTGCACAGCGTTCGCCGCTTGATCCCATCTTACCAGCTGCCGCGGAGCCGGACCGATACAGGTGTGACCGTTTGCGCCGCACATGTCGCATGGTGATGGGTTGTTTTTTCATATCGTTGTATTATACAATTGTTCATAACAACAATAACGAGGTGCCGACGTGTTCATCTGCTTCATCAGCGTCTTCAACAAATATGGGAAATTGAAGCTGGACGGCCTGCTTCGTCACCTGAACATGGACTGGCGTGAGCTGGTGGTCATGCTGGTCATCGAGCAGGTGCCCGGCATCAGCCAGACCCGGCTGGTTCCGTTCGTGCAGACCGACAAGGCGAACGTCACAAAATTGCTGCAGCAGATGGAACAGAAGGGCCTGATCAGGCGCGAAGCCGACCGGGGCGATCAGCGCGCCAAAGTCTGCTGCCTGACCGGACAGGGCGAAACGCTGCTGCCGCAGCTGCATGAGATCCTGAACGATTGGGAAGACGCCTGCTTCCAGGGGGTCAGTCGGGAAGACCGGCAGGCCTTCGCGCGGATCGGCGAGATCATCACAGGCAACCTGATGGAAGAAAGCACATAAAGGGGAGGGTTTTGGCATGAATACAACCAAGAAGGCCTGGCTG
>JAAZFW010000517.1 GCA_012511525.1 Clostridiaceae bacterium | reverse complement strand
GCCGGCGACGTCGGTCGCGGCCCTGGAGAGCGGCGCAGTCACGCCCTCCAGCAACATCATCCGCTGCAAAGGGCACGAGGTGATCGGCGACTGGCTCTGGTACTGCCTCGAAAAGCCCTACGGCGGGCACGGCAACCTGACGCTGACCGAAGCGCTGGCTACTTCCTGCAACCTCTATTTTTTCAACCTCGGCGTACGGACCGGGATCAACGAGATCGACGCCTGGGGCAGCCGGCTGGGACTGGGCGAGTACACCGGCATCGACCTGCCGGGCGAGTCGAAGGGCTATCGCGCCAGCCGCGAAACCAAGAAACTGCTGCGTTCCGATCCGTCCGACCAGATCTGGTTTCCGGCCGACACCTGCCAGTCGGCGATCGGCCAGTTCGACAACAGCTTCACGATCCTGCAGCTGGCCGTCTACACGGCCGCCCTGGCGACCGGCAACCGGGTTACCCCCTACGTGATCGACACCGTCACACGGGGCGACGGCGTCGTGATCCGCGACAGCCACCCCGAAGCGGTGCAGATCGGGCTCAAGGAATCGACCCTGGCGGCGGTCGGCACCGGCATGATCGCCGTCGTCGCTTCAGATGAAGGCACCGCCTACCGCGCCTTCCGCGATTTCCCGATCCCGGTTGCCGCCAAGACCGGTACAGCCGAAACCGGATTCGAGGACCGTTCGTCCTCCAACGGGCTGTTTATCTGCTACGCCCCCGCCGATGACCCGCAGGTGGCGATCGCCCAGATCGTTGAGAAAGGAGCCTGGGGCTCCAACACGATCGGGATCGCCCGCGACCTGCTGACGACCTATTTCGGCCTTGACGAAGCCCAGGCGGTGCCGGAGAACCCGCTCCGACCCGGTCTGACAGATGCCCTGCCAACACCGTGACGGCTTGGTGCCGACTGTGCAGCTTGAACAAATTGAAGCCGGACAAATCGCCGGATTTCCTCTTGTATCCCCGGTTAAAGACAAGTACAATATTCCTAGATATGTGCTGACATCAGCATATTCAGCTTGTTCAACTCGAGGAGGATCAATCCGTGAATATTGTTTTGCTGGCCGACCATCGCAAGCATGAACTCCTGGTTAATTTTTGCATCGCCTACAGCCAGATCCTGTCCCGCCATTCGATGTACGCCCTGTTCAACACCGCCCGCCTGATCCGTGACGCGACCCGGCTCAATGTCACCGGCCTTTCGACCGAAATTTCAGGCAGCCTCGATCAGCTGGCTTCACGGGCCTCCTACAACGAAATCGATGCCGTCATCTACCTGCGCGACCCGCTGACCGAGAACTACGACGCGCCCAACGCGCTGCTCAAGGCGTGCGACACCAACTCGATCCCCCTGGCGACCAACCTGGCCACGGCCGAGCTGCTCGTGCTGGCCCTGGACCGCGGTGACCTGGACTGGCGCGAACTGGTCCGCTGAAATAAGCTTCCCTTTTCCTGGTAAATGCAAGATTTGGTTTCAGATCTTGCATTTTTTCTTGACTTCGAAACAGACATTGCGTACAATCATCGTGTTGGCTCGACGGGATCGCAGGACTTATCCAGCCGTATTCCGCAACAGGCCTTAAAAATTCAGATCCTGTCAGGAGGCAGCCTTATGCAAATTTTGAAACCCGTCTATGACGCCGTCATCGCCAGAAACCCCAATGAACCGGAGTTCCACCAAGCCGTCCAGGAAGTTTTAGAATGCCTGGAACCGGTCGCCGCCCGCCATCCGGAATGGGTTCAGGCCGGCATTTTCAGCCGGATCGTCGAACCCGAGCGCCAGGTTGTCTTCCGCGTCGCCTGGGTCGACGACAAGGGCCATGTCCAGGTTACCCGCGGCATCCGCGTCCAGTTCAACAGCGCGATCGGCCCCTACAAGGGCGGTTTGCGTTTGCACCCGTCGGTCAACCTGAGCGTGATCAAGTTCTTAGGTTTCGAGCAGATCTTCAAGAACTCGCTCACCGGACTGCCGATCGGCGGCGGCAAGGGCGGCTCGGATTTCAACCCGCGCGGCAAGAGCGACGGCGAGATCATGCGTTTCTGCCAGAGCTTCATGACCGAAACGTGGCGCCACATCGGTCCGGACACGGACGTCCCGGCCGGTGACATCGGCACGGGAGCGCGCGAAATCGGCTACATGTACGGTCAGTACAAGCGGCTTTCCAATACGCACACCGGCGTTCTGACCGGCAAGGGTCTCACCTGGGGCGGCTCGCTGGTGCGTACCGAAGCGACCGGCTATGGCCTTTGCTATTTCATGGAAGAGGCGCTCAAGGCCAAGGGGCTGTCCTTCAAGGGCTCCGTCGTCTCGATCTCCGGGTCTGGCAACGTCGCCATCTTCGCCTATGACAAGGCGACCGAGCTGGGCGCCAAGGTGGTCACGATGAGCGACTCGGACGGCTATATCCACGATCCGGACGGCATCGACATCAACCTGGTCAAGGAGATCAAGCTGGTTCGCCGCGGCCGCATCCGCGCATACCTGGACAAGCACCCCAAGGCCACCTACAGCGACAACTGCTTCGCGATCTGGCAGGTGCCCTGCGACATCGCGCTGCCCTGCGCCACCCAGAACGAAATCGACGAGGCGAGCGCCAAAACCCTGGTCGCCAACGGCTGCAAGGCGGTCGGAGAAGGGGCCAACATGCCGTCGACACCCGACGCGATCAACGTCTTTTTGGCCGCCAAGCTGATCTACGGACCGGCCAAGGCCGCCAATGCCGGCGGCGTTGCCACCTCAGCCCTTGAAATGAGCCAGAACAGCCAGCGTTTTGGCTGGTCGTTCGACGAAGTCGACAGCAAGCTTAAAACGATCATGGTCAGCATCTACAAGGCGGCCAGCCAGGCGGCCGCCGCCTACGGCGACCCCGACAACCTCATGCTCGGCGCCAACATCGCCGGCTTCGAGAAAGTCGCGACCGCGATGTACCAGCAGGGCATCGCCTACTGAGATGAGAGCGCTGGTGCAACGCGTCCGTCAGGCCGCCGTTACGCTTACAGGCAGCCCGGAGATCCTGTCCGAAATCGGACCGGGTCTTCTGGTTTTTCTGGGCGTGACCCACGCGGACAACCAACAGGACGCAGCCTGGCTGGCGGCCAAGGTGGCCAGACTGCGCGTCTTCGAGGACGATCAAGGGAAGATGAACCGTTCGGTTCAGGACATAAAAGGTTCCGTGCTGGTGGTATCCCAGTTTACCCTCTACGGCGACACGCGCCGGGGCAACCGGCCCGGTTTCGACCAGGCGGCCCGTCCGGAAATGGCCGAACCGCTGTACGAATCGTTCGTCGCCCTGCTGCGCGAGACGGGCCTTGCGGTCGCTACCGGCCGCTTTGCCGCCGATATGCAGGTCGCGATGACCAACGACGGGCCGGTCACGCTGCTGCTCGAGTCCCCCGCGAGGTGAGGTATGCTTGAGATCATCGCCTTGCCTTACGGGCACATCACGGCCATAACCTACCTGATCGTCCTGCCGGACCAGGTGATCCTGGTCGCCCCGCCCGCGCCGGTGCGCCGCCTGCCGCCGAACCTGCCGCCGATCCGCCGCATCCTGGCGACCCACGGGCATATCGACCATATCTACCAGGCCGACGCCTGGCGGGTTCTGAGCGGCGCGCCTTTAGCCATCCATGCCGCGGACCGCGCCTGCCTGACTGATCCCGGACGCAACCTTTCCGCCGTGATCAGCAGCGCCCGGACGTTCGCGCCGGCCGAAGCGGCGCTTGTCGACGGCCAAACCATCGAACTCGACGCGGCGCACCGCCTGACGGTCTGGCACACGCCGGGCCATACCGCCGGCAGCTGCTGTTTTTTGCTTGAAGAAGAGGGAAAGCCAACCGCCTTGTTCAGCGGCGACACGCTGTTCGCCGGTTCGGTCGGCCGCACCGATCTGGGCGGCGAGGCGTCAGCTTTGGACCATTCGCTTCGCTTCCTGGCCGGACAAGCCGAACGGCTCGGGTTGGATGAAACGCATGACCTGGCTGTCTATCCGGGCCACGGGCCGGCGACGGGCCTGGCAAGGGAAGTTGGCTCGAATCCGTTTTTCCCGTAGCAGGAAGAACGGCGATCAGGTGATTTTCTGCGGGCGGCCGC
Organism: Clostridiaceae bacterium; assembly: GCA_012511525.1. Classification (GTDB taxonomy): domain Bacteria; phylum Bacillota; class Clostridia; order Saccharofermentanales; family UBA5734; genus JAAYBY01. Next base: position 2,340 of record JAAZFW010000517.1, on the reverse strand, counting down.
CATCGAGCGGAACCCGGAAGACGCCGTTGTCTTCCGGCCGGCGGTAGTAGACGGCGTCGGGCAGCACGACAAACGACGCCACTGCATCGTCGACCACCAGCACGGCCTGTTCCAGGTCCGCGGCGGTGTCGGAGAGGGGCAGCCGCATCAGGCGCCCCTGGTTATCTGTATCCACATAATAGAGCCAGTTGGCGTAGACGATGAAGGGACGCGTCAGGGACAAGTCGCACAGGCAGCGGTCGTGCCGGTCCTCACCGGACCAGGCATAGACCCGGTGGTTGTCGTCCGGATCGGCAAAATAGAGCGTGTCGCCGACCACGTTGAGGCTGACGACCCGCCTCTGGAGCAGGATTTCCGAGCTGCCGCTATCCGGATCGATCCGCACCAGGCCGGTCTGGTCATTGGCCCCGCAGACATAAAGCCGGCTCCCGTCGTACTGGAGTTCGGTGGCAAACCCGTCAAAGAGCACGGTCCGGTCGGTGCCGTCCTGCCTGAAACGCATCACCTGGCCTGTCGAGGTTAAAATCGCGAACAAGTTCCCGCGGTCGGCGACCAGGTACTGGTAGGGCAGATTGGCGATCCGGACCCCGTTGCTGCCGTCGGATTGCACCTTGCGTACCGTGCTGTTCTGGGACCCGGATGTATAGAAGAGCCAGCCGTCCGCCCAGGCGAACTGGCAGCCGGACGACGGGTCGACCGGAAACAGGCGCAGCTGGTCGTCCAGCCGGGCGACCGTGCCGTTTCGTTCCGGCAAAAACAGGTTGTCCTGCCCGAAGATGACAAAATTCTGGTTATGGAGATTGCCTTGCCAGGCCAGCGGGGCGGCCGCCGCCTGGTAAGCGTCGGGGTTATCGGCCAGGCTGACCGGGACGGGTTCAGCCGGCCAGCGGCCGGATGTACAGGCGGTCAGCAGGCAAGATACAGCGATACAGGCGCAAAGACACGCGATCAGCAAGGGCGGAGCGGTTCGAATCCGGGTCAAATCAGGGGTGCCTCCATCCGGCAAACGGCCTAGATTGGCCGGGCGCGCTTTACAGACGCTAAGCCTGGTGCTATTATAGCAGATAACGCCAAGATGGAGAGAGTAAGCAGGGGAAGATCAGCAGAGAGGGAGGAGCCGATAGGCTGAAAGCTCACCCGGATCGGATCGTGCTGAAGTTCACTCCGGAGCGGCCTGGCTGAGCGTTTCGAGCGGGTAGGTCAGGACGGTTGTCGCCGTTAACGACGCACAGGAGTGCCGCAGGCAGCTGCGGAATTCGGGTGGTACCGCGGATCTGATGTCCGTCCCGTGATCGGGGCGGCTTTTTTTATCCGGCGCAAGCGCCGGCGAGAGGGAGGAGAGCCATATGAGCCAGCTCAAAGACCAGTTGCTCCAGCTGAGGGAGCAGTTCGACGCGCAGCTGCAGACGGCCACGTCAAGCCAGGACCTGGAAGCCCTGCGTGTCCGCTTCATGGGCAAGAAGGGGCATTTGACCGCCATCTTGCGCGGCATGGGTGCCTTGTCTCCGGCCGAACGGCCGGCGGCCGGCCAGCTGGCCAATGAGATCCGCCAGGCCCTGGAACAGGCCCTGGAAGCGGCGTCCGGCGCGATCGCCGCCCGGGAACAGATCGCGCGGCTGGAAGCGGAGACGATCGACGTCACTCGGCCCGGATTGCCCTTCAGCGTTGGCGGACGCCATCCGCTGACTCTCGTGATCGACGAGATCTGCGCCGTGTTCAGCGGCCTTGGTTATGCGATCGCCGAGGGGCCCGAGGTGGAATACGACCGCAACAACTTCGAGCTGCTGCGATTGCCGGAAGGCCATCCCGCCCGGGACACCCAGGACACCTTCTACATCACGCCGAACATCCTGCTGCGTACCCAGACCTCTCCGGTGCAGATCCGGGTCATGCAGCGCCAACAGCCCCCGATCACGGTCGTCTGCCCGGGCAAGGTCTATCGCTCCGATGCCCTGGACGCCACCCATTCGCCGGTCTTCCACCAAGTCGAGGGGCTGGTCGTCGACGAGCATGTCACGATGGGCGATCTGGTCGGCTCGCTGCAGCTGTTTGCCAAGAAGCTGTTCGGCGAGCAGACGCGCATCCGGCTGCGCCCGCACCACTTTCCGTTCACCGAACCGAGCTGCGAGGTCGATATCTCCTGCTGGACCTGCGGCGGCGAAGGCTGCCGCACCTGCAAAGGAGAGGGCTGGATCGAAGTTCTTGGCGCCGGCATGGTGCACCCGGAAGTACTCGAGAACTGCGGCATCGACTCGCGCCGCTATTCCGGATTCGCCTTTGGCATCGGGGTCGAACGGACGGCCATGGGCCGTTACGGCATTGACGACATCCGCACCTTTT
>JAAZFW010000516.1 GCA_012511525.1 Clostridiaceae bacterium | reverse complement strand
GGCTGGCGGCCACCTCCTTGATACTGCGCTCGCTGCTGTAGCTGATCCGCACAGCACGCCGCTTAAATTCATCATCAAATCTTCGCTTCGTATTGTTTGGCATGAGGGGCTCCTTTCTCTTATCCCTCTCTTACCAAACTGTCCGTTATTCTAGCATAGACCCTCTCGCGCAATAGTTGATTTGTCAACTATTCTGCGTTAAGATGTTTTTTAGCGGTTAAGAAGGCGGTTACAGAGGATGACAAGACACGATATCGGCGCTGTTTGGATGACCATGAAGGCCGTCTTGCGTTCCGCAAGGCAGATTGTCAACGTTGAACTGGCAGCACTTAACCTGACCGGAGCGGAGGGCGATATTCTTTTTCACCTTCTCGCGGAAAAAAGCGGGCTTTCGCAGGAGAATTTGGCCGAGAGGCTCGACATCGGCAAAGCTGCTGTCTCCAGAACCGTCCATGCGCTCGAAAACAAGGGCTATGTTCACCGCGAAAAGCTGACGGATGACGCGCGCACTTACCGGGTCACCGTGTCGGATACGGCAAAAATCGCCGGGAGCCAAATCCGGAAAGCCTACGAAACGGTTTACGAGGTCGCCCTGCGCGGCATCAGCGAGCCGGACTTCCAGCACCTGGCCATGTTGCTGAACCAGGTGCATACGAACGTAAACGCACGGGTGACCAAAAGATGATCGACTTGTTCAGGGGCCTGGGGATCATCGGCGGCTATTTCCTCCTGGCCGCGGCAGGCGCGCTGCTGCTGCGCCGCCTGGTCCGCATCCCAACCGAAGTTTTTCGAAAACTCCTGCACATCATTTTGCTGTGCTCTTTGTTTGCCTGGGTCTATGCCTTTCAGACGTGGTGGATCTCATCCCTGGCCTCGCTCGTCTTTGTCGCCGTTGTCTTTCCCCTGCTCTCGCTGGCGGAGAAGGTTCCCGGGTATTCCAAACTGCTTACTGAGCGGAAAAACGGTGAAATCAAGCGCAGCTTGGTTCTGGTGTTCGGCATGTTCGCGGTGCTGAACAGCGTGTGCTGGGGCTTTCTGGGCCAAAGGTGGCTGGTGCTGGCGTGTGTCTGCGCCTGGGGATTCGGCGACGCGGCCGCCGCTTTAGTCGGGAAAAAATACGGCAGGCGCTTTCTCGAAGGCAAGTTGATCGAGGGGCGCAAGAGCGTCGAAGGCACGTTGGCCATGTTTGCCGTGTCCTTCGCCGCGGTCCTCACCGCCGTCCTGATCAACGCCCCTGTATCCTGGTATGCCGGCATCGTCATCGCGGCTGTGACCGCGGCTGCCAGCGCCGTCGTCGAACTTTATACCCGCCATGGCATGGATACGGTCACCTGCCCGTTTGCCGCCGCGGCGGTGCTGCTGCCGCTGCTGCATGTCTGGGGTGTGCCGCTATGACGAAAAAGGCAGGGGAGCGCACACTGCTCGCATCCGTTTTGCTCAGCTTGCCCGGGCCGTTCGTCGTCGGGATCGGGCTGTTCCTGGGTAAGTCGTCGACCCAGCTGGCGGACTTCATCCGCAGGTCAGCAGAGCTCGCCGCGATCGTCGTGTCCTTTGTTGTCTACCGCATCACACACAAGGAGCAACGGGACGCGAACCGCAAACGCCGCCTCGAACAGGTGGCCGACCGCTGTGTCGGCGCCGCCATGGGGCTAGGCGGCCTCGCGATGCTCTACGTGGCCTTGCGTCATCCTGCCGCAGAAAAAGGCAATGTCGTCCCCGGCCTGGTCATCGCCATCTTGGGCGTCGTGGCCAACACCTGGTTCTGGTTCCTGTACCGCCGGCTGAACAAGGAGGCGCCCAATCCGATTCTTGCCGTTCAGAGCCGACTGTATCAGGCCAAGGCCTGGGTAGACGCCTGTGTCACCGCCGCGCTGGCGATGGTCGCGCTGGCCCCTCTCTCACAGGCCGCCTCTATTATGGATATCGTCGGATCGGCAGCAGTCGCGCTGTATCTGCTGATCAACGGCAGCGTCATCCTGCTTGGCAAAAACCGTCCATTTTCGATCGCGGCAGAAGGTACGGAGGGATAGCATGCATATCGATCCAGCCATGATCCATCCCGAGCTGCGCCGGGCCGCATCCCTGATACGCTTGCTTTGGCCAAGTTTCACCGAGCGCAAATACCGTTTTGCGAAAAAAGCCAATCAAAAGCTGAAAGGCAGATGCCGCAGCCCGTTAACCTACGAGCAAAAAACCATCGTCCGTCCTGATGGCAGTTTGCTCCGGCTTTGTATCTACTCCGCCCAGAATCCCAAGTCGCATGTGCCGGGTCTGCTTTGGCTTCACGGCGGCGGTTACGCGTTGGGGACACCGGAGCAGGACGAGCTGTTTATCCAGCGCTTTATCGCTAAGAGCAACTGCGTGGTGGTCTCCCCCGATTACCGGCTTTCCATAGACGCGCCTTATCCGGCCGCCCTGGAAGACGGCTATGCCGCCTTGCTGTGGCTGAAGGAGAATGGGCCCTCTTACGGTGTGCGCACCGACCAGCTCATGGTCGGCGGCGACAGCGCCGGCGGCGGCCTGGCGGTCGCGCTGACCTTGTACGCGCGGGATAAAAAAGAGGTGGCGATCGCTTTCCAGATGCCTTTGTACCCCATGCTGGATGACCGGATGGCCACACCGTCCGCGGCGGATAATGACGGCCCGCTCTGGAACTCAAAATCGAACGAGGTCAGCTGGCGTCTCTATCTGGGGCCCTTGTTCCGAACAGACCAGGTTCCCGTTTACGCCGCCCCGGCCAGATGCCGCGACTTGACCGGTCTGCCTCCGGCCTGCACGTATGTCGGCAGCATCGAACCTTTTCGCGATGAGGTGATCGATTACTTCGAACGGCTGCGCGCACATGGCACCGATGTGCACCTGAACGTGTTTGAAGGCTGCTTTCACGGCTTTGACATTGTCTGCGCTAAAACCGGCATCGCCGATGCTGCCCGGGATTTTCTCATGTCACATTTTTCCTATGCTACCGAACATTATTTTGCCGCCCAGCCGGACGGCTGAAATCTGAAAATCATTCAATCCATAAAAAACGGCAACTAATTTGCGCCAGTTAGTTGCCGTTTTGTCATCTAGAGTGTGATTGATCAGCTTTTGGTCCAAATCGTGCCGTCCTTTTTCTTGAACTTGCCCATACAGACCATGATGAAGTCGACCAGCCAGCCAATGCCCAAGCAACCGGCAGTAAGCAGCCAGACGATGCCCGTTCCAATTTTACCAGCCATAAACCGATGTACACCAAGACCGCCCAGGAAGAATGTGATCAAGATTGCTGCCAATTTGTCCATCAAAACACCTCCACTACCATATTGGACATGCCCTAACCATATAATATAGCTATATTAAGCAAATATCAATATGTTAATTTAGAATATTTTCATTTTACACGACAACGCTCTATTTGGGTATGACCACTTAATGGCCTATTAAATGATATTTCTTAGTACTACATAGAACTAATTTGGGGCTTGCCTATTGTCAAATAACCTGTTATCCTACAACGGGGGGTAATGGTTATGGCAACGTACAGCATCAGAAAAAACCCAATGGAGGGGGAACTGCAGAGCTATG
>JAAZFW010000515.1 GCA_012511525.1 Clostridiaceae bacterium | reverse complement strand
GCCGGATCGACGTGCTGGTCAACTGCGCCGGCATCAACAAGCGTGAAGGCCTGCTGGATGTCAGCGAAGAAACCTATGACCGGATCATGGCGGTTAACTTGAAAGGCGTCTTCTTCCTGACCCAGACAGTCGTCAAAAAGGCCCTGATGAAGACCGGCGGCCGCATCATCAACATCGGCTCCTACAACTGCACCAGCATGCTGGGCGGGGTGTCGGTTTACGGTGCCAGCAAGAGCGGGATCGCCGCCCTGACCCGCTCGATGGCCATCGAATGGGGCAAGTTCAACATCACGGCCAATTGCATTGCGCCCGGCCACATCCTGACGCCGCTCACCGTCCCCACCTGGGAGCACCCGCAGCGCTCCGCCTATCTGCGCGAGCGCATCACGTTAGGCAGGCCGGGCAACCCGGACGAGCTGATCGGGCTGACGCTGCTCCTGGCCTCCGACGCCTCCGGTTACATGACCGGCCAGCTTTACAACATAGACGGCGGTGCCCTGGCCGGCGGTCAGCCCTGGCCGTTTGATACGGCGTACTAAGGGACTGTTAAGTAATGAGCAGTCCCTAAGCGTCAATACTGGCCGTACCGCCAGGCGCTCTCGATCATCTGCAGATAATTGGCTTCGGTGCGCGGTGACAGCGGCACGTTGATCGGGGCCGCGGTCGGCATCAGGATAAAGCCGCCGCCTGCCTTGGCGTCGGTCATCACCTGACGCACCAGCGCGTCGATCCGCGTTGTGTCGGCGTTTTCCAGTTCGCGCAGCTCGATGTTGCCCAGCAGGCAGAACTGCCGGCCGTAGCGGCGCTTAATCTCCCCCAGCGGGATATCGCCGTCCGGCGGCGGTTCCAGGGGATCCAAAGCCATGGCCTCGGTCTCGGCAAACTGGTCGATGACCGCGCCGATCCGCCCGTGGCAGTGAATGCGCGGGATCGCGCCGGCCTGACGGATTTGTCGGCAGATCGGGATCAGGTATTTTGTAACCAGTTCCCGGAAGAGCTCCGGCGGCAGGTAGGGTGTCGTCGCGTATTCCGGCCCGCAGATCCGGACCACCACGTCCCGGACGTCATGGGCCAGGATCTGCCTGAGCCGCTCCTGCTGGCGTTCATAGAGCGCGTCCAGAAAATACCGGGTTAATTCAATTTCAGTTCGGGCTAAAACCAGAAAATCCGCCATGCTGAACAGCTCGGCCGCCTCACAGATCGGATCGGGAATGGAAAGCATCATCAGGCCGTGTCCGCCCAGCCGGCGGGCCCGGTCGTCAAAAGATGAAAAATCGACTTTGGCCGGTTCGTAAGGCAGAGACAGGTAAGATGCGATGTCTTCTAGTTCCTGCAGAAAGTGACGCAGTGTCCAGGCCGTGTGGATCGTGTCATCGACCCGCACCAGCCGCTCGAGCGGTCCGGATACGCTGTGCAGAACAATCCGGGTAAACTGGCTTTTACCCTCCCGCCAGGTCGTGACCTCGCGAAACGGTTCGTCTGCTTCGGTCCAGTCCGGACCGGCCATGTACAGGCAGTCGGTGCGGGCACGGAT
>JAAZFW010000514.1 GCA_012511525.1 Clostridiaceae bacterium | reverse complement strand
CGGCCGCGCGCAACACGCCGCTGCCGGAAAGCCTGCTCAACCAGGTGCTCTACGAAGCCTACGTGGCGATCAAGCAAGCTGACAACCTGGAGCTTTACATCGACGGGCAGCACCAGCTGCTGGCTTACCCCGAATTTCACGATATCGGCAAAGCCCGCTGCTTTTTCGACACGCTCGCCCGGGACGGCATCATCGCCGGCTATATGAACGAGATCAAGGACGCGCAGGATCCGGAGAACGCAAGTCCGCCCAGCGGACGGCCGGACAAGCCGTCCTACATGATCCGGATCGGCCAGGAAATATCGGTCGACGGACTCAAAGACTGCAGCTTCGTCACAACCACGTACAAAGTCGGCGATGTCATCGCCGGCCGGATCGGTGTGATCGGCCCCCGCCGAATGGCGTACAGCAAAGTCATATCCCATATCAGCTTTGTCAAGCAGACAATGAACGAACACCTGCGGCGACTGTCCCGCGGTGAAGAAATCGTGGAGGAAAAGCAGACATGAAACAGAGCGAGCAGCAAAACGAACCGGTTGTACCCGAGACGGAGCAGCCGGACATCCAGCCGGAAGCGGCGGAGGAAGCCGCTTTGCAGCCGGACGAAACCCAGGTCCTGAAGGAGGCCGTCAAGGCCAAGGAAGAGGAGAACCGGCTCTTGACCGACAAGTACCTGCGCCTGATGGCGGAATACGACAATTTCCGCAAGCGCAGCCAGAAAGAAAAGGACGCGCTGTATGCCGACAGCATTGTCCAGGTCATCAGGGAATGGCTGCCGGTCATCGACAACCTGGACCGGGCCGAATGGGTCACCGACCAGTACGAAAGCGCCGAAGCCCGCCAGATCGGCGAAGGCATCGCCTTGATCCGCAAACAGGTTCACGAAGTGCTGGACAAGCTCGACGTCGCGCCGATCGACTGCTGCGGCCAGCCCTTTGACCCCAACCTGCACGATGCCGTCATGCATGTTGAAGACGAAAGCGTCGGCGCGTCGACCGTTGTCGAAGAACTGCGCAAAGGTTATAAGCGGGCGGACCGCGTCATCCGGCACAGCGTCGTCAAGGTCGCCAACTAGGAGAACACGTGCGCCGCACGCGTTAAGATAGAGAAAAAACAACCGTTCAAATACAGGAGGAACAAGCAGATGGGCAAAATCATAGGTATTGACCTGGGAACAACCAACTCGTGTGTTGCCGTCATGGAAGGCGGCGAACCTGTTGTCATTCCAAATGCGGAAGGCAACCGGACGACCCCCTCCGTGGTCGCCTTTTCCAAGACAGGCGAGCGTCTCGTCGGCCAGGTTGCCAAGCGGCAGGCCGTAACCAATCCGGACCGCACCGTCATGTCGATCAAGCGCGAAATGGGCACCAACCACAAGGTGACCATCGACAACAAGCAGTATTCGCCGCAGGAAATTTCAGCCATGATCCTGCAAAAGCTGAAGGCGGACGCCGAGGCGTACCTGGGTGAAACGGTCACCCAGGCCGTCATCACGGTGCCGGCCTACTTCAGCGACGCGCAGCGCCAGGCCACCAAGGACGCGGGCAAGATCGCCGGCCTCGAAGTGCTGCGCATCATCAACGAGCCGACGGCGGCCTCGCTGGCCTACGGCCTGGACAAGGAGACCGATCAGAAGATCCTCGTCTTCGACCTCGGCGGCGGAACCTTCGATGTGTCCATCCTGGAAATCGGCGACGGCGTCTTTGAAGTTCTGGCGACCAACGGCAACAACCGCCTGGGCGGCGACGACTTCGACAGCAAGGTCGTCGATTACCTGGTGGACGGGTTCCGCAAAGACCAGGGCATCGACCTGCGCAATGACAAGATGGCCATGCAGCGCCTGCGCGAAGCGGCCGAAAAGGCCAAGGTCGAGCTGTCCAGCGTGACCAGCACCAGCATCAACCTGCCGTACATCACGGCGGACGCCTCGGGGCCGAAACACCTCGACACGACCCTGACCCGGGCCAAGTTCGACGAACTGACCGCGGACCTGGTCGAGAAGACCGTCGGTCCGACCCGCAGCGCCCTGTCGGACGCCGGACTGAAGCCGCAGGACATCGAAAAAATCCTGCTGGTCGGCGGTTCCACGCGTACGCCGTCCGTCCAGGACATGGTTAAGAAGCTGTTCGGCAAAGAACCCTTCAAGGGCATCAACCCCGACGAGTGTGTGGCCATCGGCGCCGCGATCCAGGCCGCCGTCCTGTCCGGCGATGTGACCGGATTGCTGCTGCTGGACGTCACGCCGCTTTCCCTGGGCATCGAGACGATGGGCGGTGTCTTCACCAAGATTATCGACCGCAACACGACAATCCCGACCAAGAAGAGCCAGGTTTTCTCCACGGCGGCAGACGGCCAGACGCAGGTCGAGGTCCACGTACTGCAGGGCGAGCGCGAGATGGCGCAGTACAACAAGACGCTGGGCAAGTTCAGCCTGGACGGCATTCCGCCGGCCCCGCGCGGCGTGCCGCAGATCGAAGTCACGTTCGACATCGACGCCAACGGCATCGTCCACGTGTCGGCCAAGGATCTGGGCACCAGCCGCGAGCAGAAGATCACGATTACCGCTTCGACCAACCTGACCGAGGACGAGATCAACAAAGCGGTTAAGGAAGCCGAGCAGCACGCGGCAGAAGACAAGCAGAAAAAAGACGAGGTCGACACCCGCAACCACGCCGATTCGGCGATCTATCAGGCGGAGAAGACCTTAAAGGATATGGGCGACAAGATCGAATCCGACGACAAGTCGGCGATCGAACAGGCCGTCACACAGCTCAGGAACAGCCTGAACGGCCAGGACCTGGAGGCGATCAAGAAAGATACCGAGGCGCTCCAGCAGGCCTTCTTCAAGGCCAGCGAGCACCTGTACAAGCAGCAGGGCGGCGAAGCCGGCGGTCCGGGTCCGGAAGGCTTCGGCGGCGGGCCCGGCCCGGAACAGCAAGATGGCGGCTTCAAGGACGCCGGCGGAGACAACTGAGGCCGGCTATCAGAACCGTCGGCCCTCGGGCCGGAGGGGACTTGCAGCATAAATGGGGATGAGCCCCGCCCGCTTTTTCGAGCGGGCGGGTTTATCCTTGTAGACGGAGGGACAGCACGTGCCTGAAAAAAGAGACTATTACGAGGTTCTCGGCGTTGCCCGCACCGCAACGGATGACGAACTGAAAAAAGCGTACCGCAAGCTTGCCAAGCAGCACCACCCGGATCTCAATCCGGGCAACAAGGAGGCTGAAGCCCGCTTCAAGGAGGCCAACGAGGCCTACGCTGTCCTCAGCGATCCGGAAAAACGCAAGGTATACGACCAGTACGGTCATGCCGGGCTTGACGGACAGGGCTTCGGCGGTTTCAACGGCGCCGGTTTCGATATCGACCTTGAGGACTTGTTCGGTTCCTTCTTCGGAGGTTTTGGCGGCGGGTCGCGCCGTCGGGCCGGCCCTCAGCGCGGCGCCAACCTCAAGTACCGGATGAACCTGGATTTCATGGAGGCCGCTTTTGGTGTTGAGCGCCAGATCACGGTCAACAAGGAAGATTTGTGCGACACCTGCCAAGGTACGGGGACTCGCGACGGCTCGTCTCCTGAAAAATGTTCGGCCTGCCATGGCACCGGCCAGGTCAACCAGCGCCAGCAAACGCTGTTCGGAACGGTCATGACCGCCCGGCCCTGTGTCGCCTGCGGCGGCAAGGGTACCGTGATCAAGGACCCCTGCACGGCCTGCGGCGGACGGGGACGGCGCCAGAAAAGCAAGAAGCTGCGGGTCAACGTGCCGGCGGGCATCAACGAAGGCGAAATGCTGACGATGCGGGGTGAAGGCGAGCCCGGTGCGCAGGGCGGCCCCTACGGCGACCTCTACATCGAGGTGCACATCCGGCCGCACCCGGTCTTCCAGCGCGACGGCAACAACACCTACTGCGAGATTCCGATCACCTTCCCCCAGGCGGCGCTCGGCTGCGAGCTGGATGTGCCGACGATCGACGGCCCGCAGACTTACCATCTCAAAGAGGGGACCCAGCCCGGCGAGACGTTCACGATCCGCGGCAAAGGCATTCCCTATGTCAACCGCGCCAACACGCGCGGCGACCACATCTTCCGGGTCGTGCTCGAGGTGCCGCGCCACCTTTCGGAAGCGCAAAAAGAGCAGCTGCGCCAGTTTGACCAGACCTGCAGCGACAGCAACTACCAGAAGCGCGGCAGCTTCTTCGGCAAGCTGAAAGACCTTTTCAAATAAGCATCGGGTTTGTTATCATGGAAAGCAGATCGAGAAGGCATGTCAGGAGGGGATCCGATGGCCCATGTGCAAAAATCAGAACCGCGCGACCCTTTCCGAATCAGGAAATCGGAGCCGGTCGTCAGCATCCTTTTCACCCTGATTTTTCTAGCCCTCCTGAACGCCAGCCCCGACCTGGGCGCGGTGATCCGGCTGCAAGAGGCCGGACAGGCGGCCGTCCCGCTCTTTTCGGACGTTTTCAGCGCTGCGCTGCCCTGGATCAACCTCTCGCTGTTGGCATCCATCCTGCTGGACATCGTCAAGCTGTCGGCCGGTTCCTGGACGCTGCCGGTGGTCGGCGCGCACCTGGTCCTCAAGCTGCCCGGCTTCCTCGTCGCGGTCTGGCTGTTTTCCAATCCGGCCGTCTTCAACGTGGCCTTTTTCGAAGCTGTCCAGGCCATATTCCCGGTCGACAGTCCGATGACCCCGTCTGAAGCTGCGGAAATGACGCGCAAAATCATCCTGGGAATCACCATTTTCGGCTACATCGTCGATACCCTGACCGCAGGCAGCAAAGCGGTCCGGCTGCTGCTGGCGCCGTCCGGCTCCAAGCCGGAAGCTTAAAGGGTCTGCATGCATTACCTGGCTTTCCATTTTGCTTCGACCCATGAAGCGTCGGAACTGCTGACGGACACCCTGAGCGCCCTGGGTGCCGACGGGGTTCAGGTTCAGGACGCGGCGGAGATCACGGCCATTCTGGCCGACCCGAAAAACCTCTCGTACGCCGATGACGACTTTATCAACCAGCTGGACCCGGTCGTGCGCATCGTCGCCTATTTCGCCGCATTCCCAGAAGGTGTGCGCGTCAACCGCGATCCCGACCAGGCCAGCTGGACCTTGTACGACAACAGCGAAAAGATTATCGTGCCGCTATCGCAGCTGGAAGAGCAAATCCGCGTGCGGCTGCAGTCATTTTCAGCCTTTCTCGATATCGGGGACGGTTACCAGGGCTGCCTGGTTGTCAAGGAAGAAGACTGGGCTGAAAACTGGAAGCGCTATTACAATACGCTGCACCTGACGGACCGCCTGGTGATCAATCCCAGCTGGCTCGATTACCAGCCTGTACCCGGCGAGATCGTGATCACGCTCGATCCGGGCAGCGCGTTCGGGACCGGCACGCACGAGACGACCGCCTTGTGCGCCCGCTGGCTGGATGAGAAACTGCAGCCGGGCGACCATGTGCTCGACCTGGGCTGCGGCAGCGGTATCCTGGCGATTATTGCCGCCCGGCTGGGCGCCGGTTCGGTCGAGGCGATCGACATCGACGCGCTCGCGGTCTCGGTCGCAAAAGCCAACTGCCAGCTGAACCAGGTTGCGGTCATGGTCCACAGCGGCGAGCTCAAGGATGCCGCCAGACCCCGCTACGACCTGATCGTCGCCAACATCATCGCCGACGTCATCGTTGCGATCGCAGGCGACATCCCCAGCCTGCTGGCACCTGGCGGCCTGTTTATCGCATCAGGGATCATCCGCGACAAGCTGCCGGCGGTCGAAGCCGCCGCGGAACAAGCCGGCCTTTCCATTTTGGAAAAACGGATCCAAAACGACTGGTGCGCCCTGCTGTTGGGAAAAGCAAAAGGAGATTAGCCATGTACGATGTTACCGCGGTTGGCGAACTGCTGATCGATTTTACGCCTGCTGGCCTTTCCGGCCAGGGCCAGCCGCTATTCGAGCAGAACCCGGGCGGCGCGCCGGCCAATGTGCTGGCTGCGCTCAGCCGGCTGGGCCGGCGGACGGCTTTTATCGGCAAGGTGGGCCAGGATTTTTTCGGCGACTACCTGGCCGGTGTTCTGGCCCAAGCCCAAATCGCCTGTGACGGCCTGCTGCGCGATCCTTCCTGCCGGACCACGTTGGCGTTTGTCCACCTGGACCCGAACGGCGACCGCTCGTTTTCCTTTTACCGCAACCCGGGTGCCGACCTGATGCTGCGCCCCGAGGAGATCCCGGAAGCAACCGTCCGGGATTGCCGCATCTTCCATTTCGGCTCGGTTTCGATGACCGGGGATCCGGCGCGCGGGGCTACCCGGCACGCGCTGGAACTGGCCCGGCGAGCCGGCCGCCTGGTTTCCTACGACCCAAATCTGCGCCTGCCGCTCTGGTCATCGCCCGAGGATGCCCGCCAGGTCATCCTGGCCGTACTGGACCGGGTCGACGTGCTCAAGATTTCCGAAGAGGAACTGACCTTCCTGACCGGTTTGACGGATCTGGAGCAGGGCGCGCGCTGGTTTTTCGACCGGGCGCCGCTGCAGCTGCTCTTGATCACGCGCGGCGCCAAAGGCGCATACGGCGCGACCCGCCGCGCCCAGGCCAGCCATCCTGCCTTCGATGTCCAGACCATCGACACGACCGGTGCCGGCGACGCGTTTACGGGCGCCGTTTTGCATCGGCTGCTGCTGCGCGGCAAAGATCCTGGCCGCCTGACAGCCGAGGAGCTTGAGTCGGACCTGGCCTACGCCAACGCCGCCGGTTCCCTGGCGACCACGCGCACCGGCGCCATTCCGGCGCTTCCGACCGAACGCGAAATCCAAAACTGCCTGACACGCACCCGAACGCTCACCTGACCGCCGGCGCCGGAAGGCAGAACCTGCGCCAAAAGACTTGAAGGATAGACATGCATTACATTGTTTTTGACCTGGAATGGAACGGAGCCGGGCGGGCCAACAAGGTCCCCAAGGCCATTCAGGACGCGATCCCCTTTGAAATTATCGAAATCGGCGCGGTCAAGCTGGACGAGCAGTTCCGCCTGGCCGGGAAATTCAGCACCCAAATCCGGCCGCGGCTGTACCCCATCCTGACCGGCCCTGTGGCGGCTGTGACCCGCCGGCACCAGCAGAGCATGAAATACGGCTTGGATTTCCGTGACGCCGCCCGGGATTTTCTGGCTTTTTGCGGTGACGAATACCTGTTCTGCACCTGGAGCGAGAGCGACACGGCCACGTTGCTGATGAACCTGCGCTACTACCAGCTGGCCGACCGTCTCGAGATGCCGTGCATCGACGTCCAGTATCTTTTCGACCAGCTGGTGGAGCAGGCGGACATGCAGCGCAGCATCGAGTATGCCATCGATTTTCTCGATTTGCCCAAGCCGCAGCCTTTTCACCAGGCGGTGAACGACGCCTGGTACACCGGGCAGATCTTCCGCCATATTGCCGAGCTCAACCGGACGGAGAACAACGGGACCGACCTGGCCGCGCGTTATGCGTTCGACCCCAACCTTAACCGCTCCAGCCAGCTGACGTTAGGCCCGCTGGCAAACCAGGAGGCCATCGGGCCGGCGCTGGACACGCTGGAGGCAATTTGCCCCGGCTGCGGCACGCCTTTGCGGCTCGAGCAGCCCTGGGAGGCGAAAAAGAGCCGCTTCACCGCCGCGTTCAGCTGCCCGGATCATGGCCTGATCCTGGCCAAGTGCCGCTGGCGGCGCAAGCAGCCCGGCCAGTTTTTTGCCTACCTGTCCCTCAGGATCAGCCGCGATCAGGCGCTGGCGCAGGAAATCGAGCGGCAGCAATCCGAACGGAGGCAATGAGATGATTTCGAAATACTACCTGGGCCTCGATATCGGCGGGACGAAAAGCGCCGTCGTCCTGGCCAGTCTGCCGGAAAACCCAGCAGACGAAAAACCCTTGCTGCACGACCGCTTTGTCCTGCCGACCGGGTCCGCTGCCAGCCCCCGGGCCCTGGTCGACGCGTTGCTCCAGGCGGCCAGGCGGATGCTGACAGGCCTGGGACCCGATCAGACCGTTGTCGGAACGGGGATTTCCTGCGGCAGTCCGCTGGATTCGCGCCGGGGCTTGATCCTGTCACCGCCCAACCTGCCCGGCTGGGACCAGATCCCGATCACCGAATGGGTTCGCGACGCGACCGGCCTGCCGGCCTGGCTGCTCAATGACGCCGACGCCGGCGCGCTGGCCGAATGGCGTTTCGGCGCCGGCCGCGGCTGCCAGAACATGGTTTTCCTGACTTTCGGAACCGGCTTTGGCGCCGGCTTGATCCTGAACGGCCGGCTTTACTCGGGCATCGACGATGGGGCTGGGGAGATTGGTCATGTTCGCATCAGTCCGACCGGATCGGTGGGTTATGGCAAAGCCGGTTCGCTGGAGGGCTTCTGCTCTGGCGGCGGCATCGCGCAGCTGGCCCGCCTGATGGTCCTGGAGAAGACGCAGATGGGCGAACGCGTTGCGTTTTGCGACCGGGCCGGCGGTCCGGAACAGCTTTCGGCACGCCTGGTCGGAGAGGCCGCGGACGATGGCGACCCTCTGGCAAAAGAAATCCTGGCGGTGTCCGGGCGTTATCTCGGCCAGGGACTGGCGATTCTGCTCGACCTGCTCAACCCGGAGCGGATCGTGATCGGCTCGATTTTCGCGCGCAGCCAGCGCTGGATTTGGCCCGCGGCCGACGAAGTCCTGAAACGCGAGAGCCTGGCCCGGACCTACCGGCGCTGCCAGGTTCTGCCGGCACAGTTGGGTGAGCAGACGGGCGATCTGGCGGCGGTCAGCATCGCCCTGGAAGGTGAGAAGGGAGCATTGCCACAATGAGACAGGATGTTCGTGACCTGCTGGATGAACTCGGCCGGCGCCTGCCGGTCCTGCAGCCGATGCTGGAAGACTTGGCTGAAGCCTGGCGGCTTCTTGTGACCAGTTTTGACCAGGGCGGCCGCCTCCTGCTGTGCGGCAACGGCGGCAGCGCCGCGGACAGCGAGCACATCGCCGGCGAACTGCTCAAGGGGTTCAACCTGAAGCGCCCTGTGCCGGTGGAGGATAAAGAGACGATCCTGCTTCGTTTTGCGGCTGGCCGGCCGGTCAAAGACGCGGCGCGGGCCGACCTCGAGTCAGCCCTCGGCCGGCTGCAGCTCGGGTTGCCGGCGATTCCCCTGGTCAGCCAGGCGGCGCTGGGCTCGGCGGTCGCCAACGACCTGGGCGCCGATCTGGTCTATGCCCAGCAGGTGATGGCGCTGGGCTGTCCCGGCGACGTGCTGCTGGGGATCAGCACATCGGGCAACGCGCTGAACGTGCTGCAGGCCATCCGGCTTGCCCGCGGTCTCGGCGTAACGACGATCGGTCTCACGGGCGCTGACGGCGGCCGGCTGGCGGCCGAGGCTGATTTATGTCTGCGCGTTCCGGCGATGCGAACACCCGATGTCCAGGAACTGCATCTTCCGGTTTACCACACCTTGTGCGCGATGCTCGAACAGCATTATTTCGCTTCCGGCGCTTGATCCATTTTGCCTGACCAGAGCCGGGTTGCGGGATTATACCGCCAGCCGTGACCGAGTACCTGCCGTTCCTTGGCCCATGTCGCCAGACTGGCCAGCACATCGGTCAGGGGCCGGATCCCGCCGACTGACGTCTTAACCTGGATTTTGAGCCCGGCGACGGCGCAGGCCAGTTCCGCGGCGGTTTCAATGCTGCTGCCGGACAGAAGTCCGGCCAGAAAGCCGGCGATGCTGGCGTCTCCGGCCCCGCTCGTGGACGCGACCTGTGCGACATGGTACGGTTCGGACCACAGCTCGCGGCCGGCCCAATTGCGGATGTCGGCCGGTGTTGCTGATTGCATCGTTTTGAGGTTGTCCCGTCCGGATGTTCGAATGTAGTAACCCCTCTTGCCCAGCTTGATCGCTAATATTTTGACGCCGAAGGACAGGATGCGCGTGCCCAGGTCGGACAGCAGCTGCTCGGGGCAGACGGTGCAGATATCCGCCTCCCCGGCGGATGCTTTCAAGCACTCGTAAACGGGCCGGTCAAGCATGTAGAGCAATTCCTCGAGGCTGGGAAGGAAAATATCGACAACCGGCAGCACTTTGGCCAGGATAGCCCCCCAATCGGCCCGACCGGCCGGCGAGGCCGGATCGGGGAGGGCTAAGTCGAGCGAGGTGGCCGCTCCCGCACGGCGGGCCATCTGGAACATGGTCAGCAGTTCACGCCCGCCGTCGCTGTACATGCGCCGCATCAGGGGCGGATAGCCGAAGTGGAACAGCCGGCAGGACGAGAGCTTTTCCGGATCGAGGTCAGAACTTATGAACGTATCGTTGGCGCCGGGATGGTGCAGGAAGATGCGGTCGATGCCCGGCGGCGCGATCACCACCGAATAAGCGGTAGCCGCCTTCGTGTCGACGATCAGGCTGTCCGAGGCCTCGTAGGCGTCTAGGATATGACGGACACTCTGTCCGAGCACATCGGCCCCGATCTTGCCCATCAGGCAGGTTTTGAGACCGAGCATGCGCAACGTGAGCCCGGTATTGGAAACCGCGCCGCCGGTTGACAGGGCGGCCGGTCCGACATTGACCAGACGGCCCGGGACCAGGATGTCCTTAAGCGTCTGGCTGCCGTGGTCGGCGAACCCGGGGCTGAGATCCAGGCACAGGTGCCCGGCGACGACCACGTCGATAGGTTTGGTAGCGGTCATGGTTTCGGATCCTCCTGGTCAGGTTTTTCAGCTGCTTCCGTTTGCTTTTTCGCCAGGGCGGCGCGTTTTTTCTTTCGTCTGAGCACCATGATGACGACCAGGGCGATAATCCAAAGCGGCGAGGCGGCGACCAGAACGATCGCCAGCCACTGCAGGACGCTGACCAGCGTGTTGGCGACGGCGGTCAGGCCGTTCTTCATCAGGTACCCCATATCGGAAAAGCTCAGGGTCGACCAGTCGATCTCCTTTTTCAGCTTGACCGGATCGTCGGTTTGGCGCAGGCGCAGCGTGACGACGGACTCGGCCAGCAGGCTGTCCCATAGCTTGAGCCGTCCCTTGAGCGATTCAATCTCGGCTGTCAGCTGGTTGATTTCGCGCTGGACCGATAGGCTTTCTTCGATCGAAACGGCTTTTTTCAGGTACGCGTAGTAGTTTTCCAGGGACAGCTCCATCGTCTGTAGACGGGTCTTGGCATCGTAATACGAGTCCGTGATGTCCTCGGTGCTGATCTTCGTGTTGATGACATCTCCCAGCGTCGCGGCATACGCGAGCAGATCGTCCAGGTGCTCTGGCTTGATCTTGATCTGGGCGTCGATCGTGATGTAGCCATCGCTGCGGCGCTGTTCACGCCGGATTTCGTAACCGCCGCGTTCAGCCGCCCAGTTCAGCAGGGCGTCGTAGGCGGCTGCGACGTCGGCCGCTTCCAGGTCGAGGCTGGCGTTGCGGATGATCTTGCGTGCGGCGGTGACGTCGGGCAGACCGGTTTCCGACCTGTCTTCGCCTGCCCCGGGGCTGTAGCCGGCGGTGGTTGTCGCCATCTGCCTTTCGCCGCTGGATGACGAGCAGCCGGCAAGGCCGGAGAAAACCAGCATGAGCACGATCAGCCAGATCAGTTGTCTTTTCATGAAAATCGCCTCCCGTTTTTAGAAGATGTCAGACCGGGCGCGGCCGGAAAACTG
>JAAZFW010000513.1 GCA_012511525.1 Clostridiaceae bacterium | reverse complement strand
CGTGCTGTCAGGAGATCGCTGCCTGCTCTACTGGTTCAAGGCAAACCGGACGGCTTCTGCCCAGCGCAATCAAATCGAGGACTATCTGCGGCAGCAAGCCGGCAACAAGCTTTGTTTTGCCTTGTCTGAGATCATGCACAGGCCGGAAGAGCTTCATCCGCAGTATGTCGCCCTGAAGACCGATATCGTGATCCGCAGGCAAGTTGAGTATACGCTGCCGATCACAACGCAAATCAACTTGACCAATAATCTGCAGGCCAACAAGCCCGACGCATGTGTCCGCTTGCTGCGCGAGGTTCGGGAAACGACAGATCCGGCCTGCGTGATGTCCTTTCTGCTGCGCCTGGAGGCAGACTATGCCGTTGCGCATCAGGAAATCAAGGATCAGTATAACCGCTACCTGGCCTGCCGTGACAAGGGAGCGATGTGGGACTTTGTCACGCAGACGGTTCACCAGCTTTGCACCCTGATCGATGAGATCCGCCACGAAAGCACCTACCACATGGGCAAGCTGATCCGATGCTACATCGATGAGCATTACGCGGACCAGAACCTCAGCATGAAACAGCTGGCCGACTTGTCCGGCATGCACCGTACCCAGCTGTCCAAAATGCTGAAAGCACAGCTGGGGATGACATTCTCGGATTATTTGCAGAACCTGCGTGTCAGCAAGGCCATTGAACTGATGCGGCAGACTGGCACACCATTGACCGCCATCGCCGAATCGGTCGGCTACATCAACTACATCACGTTCAAAAACGCGTTTGTCCGCGTCAAGGGCACGACACCGCGCCTCTATCGCCAGACGGACTGACCGTGCATTCTTTACAGGCGTATTGATCCACGTTATACTTGCTTTAACAAACAATTTGTCTGACAACCTACAACTTGGGAGGTGTCCATGCCGGTCAAGCCGATCGAACGGGTCCATGTGGGCGACGCGGTCTTCACCCAGCTGAAGAACCTGATCCTGGGCGGCGAATGGGCGCCCGGCACCAGGATTCCTGCTGAGCACACCCTCAAGGAGCAGTTCGGGGTCAGCCGTGTTTCGATCCGGTCCGCCCTGGAACGACTCAAGAGCCTGGGCCTGATCGAAGCCCGCCAGGGCAGCGGCACCTTTGTCTGCCTGGATAGCCGCGACAGCCTTTTCGACGCGATCATCCCCGTCTACATCCAGGGCAGCCGCGACATGATCGAAATTCTCGAATTTCGCCTGGCGGTCGAATGCGAAGCCGCGCGGCTGGCCTGCCTGCGCATGGACGCGCGTGACATCGGCCGGCTGGGCCGCCTTTACGAGAAGATGCGCCAGGCGGTTCAGGATCCGGACGAAGTCGCCCGGCTCGATCTGGATTTTCATCTCCAGATTGCAAGGCTGTCTCAGAACCGCTATTTCTACCAGGTCGAACAGGTATTGCGCGACATTTTGTCCGCTAATTTCCGCAAGGTGATCGACGCCATCGGGCCGGATATCGGCATCCAGTATCACGAGCTGATCCTGGCCGCCTTTGCCGCCCGCGATCCCGAGCAGGCATATGACCAGATGAAAACACACCTTCAGCGCACAATCGACACGATCCGGGACTATCAGACCGCTGCGGCTAAAGAGGGACAAGATCGGGAGGGATTCAATGCTTGATCCAAAACAGCAGGTACAGATCGAAGACCTGGCCTGGAAAATCCGTTACCACGTTATCGAGATGACCGGGGTCGGCAAGGCCGGTCACATCGGCGGCTCCTGTTCCGCCGCCGACATGGTGGCCGCGCTGTACGGCTGGAAACTCCGCCACGACCCGAAGATGCCGCGCTGGACAGGCCGGGACCGCTTTGTCATGAGCAAGGGGCATGCCGCGCTGGCCCAGTACGCGGCCCTGGCCGAATACGGCTACTTTCCCCTGGCTGAACTGAAGCAGGTCAAGAAACTGAACGGCATGCTTCAGGGACACCCGGACCTGACCCGCACCCCTGGGATCGAGGCGAACACCGGCTCGCTCGGCCAGGGATTGTCGATCGGGGTCGGCATGGCGCTCGGGCTGCGTCTGGACCGTCTTGACAGCAAGGTCTATGTCATGCTCGGCGACGGTGAGCTGGCCGAAGGGCAAGTCTGGGAGGCGGCCATGGCTGCGACCAACTTCAAGCTCGACAACCTGGTCGGGCTGCTCGACCACAACCGGATCCAGGCGACCGGCGAAATCGCCAAACGCTTCACGATCGCGCCGATCGCCGAGAAATGGCAGGCCTTCGGCTGGCAGGTCCTTAATATCGACGGGCACGATGTGCCGGCTATCTGCGCCGCCCTGGAGCAAGCCGATCAGGTTTCGGGACGCCCGACCATGATCATCGCCCATACCGTCAAGGGAAAAGGGATCCCGTTTGCGGAAAACACCGCCGCCTATCATAACGGTATCCTGACAGAGGAACTTTTCCGGGAAGCGATCGCTTCCCTTGAGCAGAATCGGAGGGATCAAGCATGCAATGGCTGAACCAGCGCAAAGCTTACGGCGAAAGCCTCGTTAAACTCGGTCAGAAAGATTCCCGGATCGTCGTGCTTGAAGCGGACCTTGGCAAATCGACCATGAGCTGTTTCTTTCAGGACGCCTTCCCGGAGCGGTATTTCGAAATGGGCATCGCCGAAGCCAACATGATCGCAACGGCTGCGGGCCTCAGCCTGACCGGGAAGATCCCGTTCGCCGCCTCGTTCGCTGTCTTCGCCACCGGACGCGCCTATGACCAGATCCGGACCAGCGTGTGCATCCCGGGTCTGAATGTCAAGATCTGCGGTTCAAGCGCCGGCCTATCCGATTTCGGCGACGGGTCGACGCACCAGAGTATCGACGACCTGGCCCTGATGCGCGTGTTGCCCAACATGACGGTCCTCTCGCCGGTCGATGCCGTCGAGACAGAAAAGATGGTCGAGGCGATGGCCGCACACAACGGTCCGGTCTACCTGCGTCTTTGCCGCAACGACCTGCCGGTTCTGACCGATCCCGGCGCCTCCTGGCAGATCGGCCAGATCACGGAAGTGAAACCTGACGGCGACATCGCCCTGCTCGCGACCGGTGTCATGGTGTCACTTGGTCTGGAAGCGGCCGAAGAACTCGCCCGTGACGGCATCCGGCTCAAGGTCGTCAACATCAGCACGATCAAGCCACTGGATGCTAACCGGCTGGTTGATGTGCTCAAGGGTTGCCGGGCTTTCGTAACTGCCGAAGAGCACAGTGTGATCGGCGGTTTAGGCGGCGCGGTCAGCGAGGCGCTGTCCGGCCGGCTCAGCCTGCCTTCAGCCCTGATCGGGATCGCCGACCAGTTCGGCACCTCCGCCTACGACTGGCAGGAGCTCCTTAACCATTACGGGTTGACGAGCGAAGCGATTGTGGCTGCGGTCAAAAATCTGGATCGGGAGAGT
>JAAZFW010000071.1 GCA_012511525.1 Clostridiaceae bacterium | reverse complement strand
GCGATATAGCTGAAGCGCGCCTTTGCCTGGCGCAGGTTGTCGCGGTAAAAGTTGCCGTCCTGCAGGATTTCACCGAACTGGAAGACCAGTTGGCGGCCCCTGGGTGCCCGGGTTTTGAAGCTGAGCTGGCCAACCATGTTCTGGCCCAGGTCGAGGACTGACTCGCCGGCGGGCGTCCGGATGACCGCGACCGGCTTCAGGCGCTCGTGGACCACCAGCTGCGGGCTGAGACGGGCGGCCAAACGGTCAAAGCCCAGCTCCAGCACCGACACGCCGACCGTTTCAGAACAATCCAGGGTCGCGTCCTGTTCCTCGCCGTCGTAGATGCTGCTGGACAAGACGATGCTGCGCGCGGCCTGCCAGTCCGGGCCGGTGCCCAATACCACCATCTGGCCGTCTGCGCCGGTTAGGTGGATTTCGGCCAGGCAGGCCATCCGGTCGCCGTAGACCTCGGTGGCGCGGCTAAGGCCGAATTTACCCTTGTACCAGCCGTTGCCGAGCAGAAACGAGAGCTGGTGCCGGCCGGGAGCCGGGTCGGCGATCGCGTAGGTCTGGTACTGGATCCAGGAGTCGTAGTCGTGCAGGCCGGGCAGTAAAACCTCGTCGCCGAGCTTTTTGTCGTCCCAGTAGAGCTCATAGACGCCCAGGCCGACGCCGTAAATCCGGATTTGGGTGGTCCCGGCTGGGACCTCGAGGTCGGTGAACACGCGCGCGTGGACGTCCTTGGCAAAATCCGGCGTGATCCACTGCGCCTGCCAGAGCCTGTCCTGCCGGGCGGTCTCGAACCAGGTCACGTCGCTTTGCGCTTCGCCGCCAACATCGTCCCGAGCCCAGACGTGCCAGAAATAGCGGGTGCAGGGCTGAAGGGCCAGCGGCAGCGGGAAGGCGACGGAATCGACCGGACCGTTGCGGCCGGAGTCGTAGACCAGATCGGTCATCGCCGCGTCCAGGGCAACCTGGACCTGCATGGCAGAGAGCTTTGTACCGGCTGATTCGGTGACGACGAAAGACAGGTGCGGTTGGCCGAGCTGGAACCCGAGCGGGGTGGTCAAGCGGTTTGTTTTGAGGTCCTTAATCTTCATGTGTGTCACTCCTGGTTTTGCTGCTGGCGGCTGAGGGTGCGTTTGACGGCCGCCTGCCAGCCGAGATAAAGCAGGTTACGGTTATTTTCCGGCATTTGGGGCTCGTAGCGTTTGCCCGTCTCGCGCAGCTTGCCGATCGCGTCGAGGTCCGGCCACAGGCCGGTCGCCAGGCCGCCCATCAGGCAGACCCCCAGGGCGGACAGTTCCTCGATGCGCGCGCAGGCGACCGGGATCCCGAGCATGTCGGACTGGAACTGCATCAGGAAAGCGTCGCGGGTCGGGCCGCCGTCGACGCTCAGCTCCGGGATCTGAAGCTTGCTGTCGCGCAGCCTCAGTTCGACGATGTCCTTGATCTGGTAGACGATCGATTCCTCCGCGGCCCGAACGACGTGGGCTTTGCGGGTGGCGCGCGTCATGCCGGTCAGCGAGGCTTTGGCGGCGCTGTCCCAATAGGGCGCGCCCAGGCCGACAAAAGCCGGCACCAGGTAGACGCCGCCGTTGTCCGGCACCGATTCGGCCCAGGCTGAGGACTCCTTGGGGCTGGCCAGCAGCTGGAGGTCGTCAACCAGCCACTGGATCGTCGCTCCGGTGCAGTTGATGTTGCCTTCAAAGACATATTCGATCGTCCCGCCGCGACCCCAGGCGACCGAGGTAACCAGGCCGCTGCCGGACAGCCGCGGCGTGGCCCCGATGTTCATCATGATTGAGGAACCCGTTCCGTAGGTCGCCTTGGCCATGCCCAGGCCAAAGCAGTTCTGGCCGAAGAGCGCCGCGTGCGAATCGCCCATCACGCCGGCGATCGGCAGTCCAGCCAGCGCTTGCTGGACCGGATGCGCACCCGGAGCCACCGTCCCGAAGCGCTCGTCGGAGAAGCGGACCTGGGGCAGCATGACTTTGGGGATGGCGAACAGCCCGAGCAGCCGGTCGTCCCAGCGCTTTTCGAAGATGTTGAACAGCTGGGTGCGGCTCGCGTTGGAGCAGTCGGTCGCGTGGACTTGGCCGCCGGTCAGGTTCCAAGTCAGCCAGCTGTCCATCGTGCCCAGCAGGACCCGGCCGGATTCGGCACCGGCTCGTACGCCGGGGACTTCGTTCAGGATCCAGGCGGCCTTGGCGGCCGAAAAATAGGGCGACAGCACCAGGCCGGACCGAGTCCTGCCCGTTTCGGCCTCGCCTTGTGCCTCGAGGG
>JAAZFW010000512.1 GCA_012511525.1 Clostridiaceae bacterium | reverse complement strand
TGAGCACGGTGCCGCAGGACACCCGGGTGTAATCGGGTTTGGCCAACGATTGCATGACCGCGGTCGGACCGTTCTTGTCCATGCCGTGCGATGGCGAAGCGGCGTCGCTGACCGGCTGGCCGCTGCGTCGCCCGTCGGGGGTGGCGGCGATTTCCTTGCCGGCCGGAATATTGCTGACATTCGAAGCGATGGCCGTATAGATCGGACCTCCGTCCGGCGTGCGGTAGCGGGAGAAGATCTCGTCATGGACGGCAACAAACCAGACCGCGTACCGGTCGACCGCATCGAGGTTGTTGCCATACTTGGGGGCGTGGAGCAGCTTTGCTCGCAGCGCCTCATACCCGGCGAAATTCGCCCGCAGGGCGTCCCGGAGCGTGGCCAGCGAAACCGCTTCTCCCTGGAAGATCACCGTCTCGATGGCGGCCAGGGAATCCGCTACGTTGGCGATCCCCATGCAGCCGGCTCCATGCACCGATGGGTAGACCGCTCCGCCGTCGTTGATGTCGCGGCCGCGTCCGATGCAGTCCTGGCAAAAGCACGACAGAAACGGCTGCGTGTAGCGCGTCCGGTTGTGGCGATCGTTCTCATTCAGAAAGCGCGCCATGTATTCCGCTGCGTCATAAGCCATTTGGGCTTTGAGCGCCGCCATGAAGTCCGCCATTGAGCAAAAAGACGCCGCATCGCCGGTCGCCGGGCCCATCTGGACGCCGGTCAGCATGCAGACACCGTTGTTCATGGCCAGTTCGAGATACTTGGGGGAATTGTACCGGCCGTCGGACCATGGCGGCTGCTTGCCCGGAATGAAGTTCTCGATGCAGCCCACAAAACAATAGTCACGGCAGTCTTCCAACGCATACCCGTGCCGGCGCAGCGCCGGGATGTTGACCGCATCGTTCATCAGGGCCGGGTAGCCAAGGCCGGTGCCGATCACCTCCAGGCAGGCGTCGAGAAACGCGTCGGGCACGCCGTCATAAAGGCGCGCCGACAGGTTTGGCCCCGGAATGTTGCAGCGCCGGACCGCTTCCAGAACGATATAGGACAACGCGTTGACACCGCCTGTTCCGTCCCGTCTGAGTCCCCCGATGGCGATGTTGACGACATCGGAGCCCCAGATGCGCCGCTCGCCGATTTTGCACAGCGTACAGGCCACCAGTTCGAGGGCTTCTTCCCGATTCAGGAGGCCCCGGGTGATATCCCGGACATAAAACGGATACAGGAACTGATCGAGCCGTCCCAGCGCCATGGCATAGCGGCCTTCGTAAAGAAAGGCGATATGCGCCAGCCAGACCAGCTGGATCGCCTCCTGGAACGTGTCTGGTTTGTCTGTGGAGAGTTTCCTGCAGGCGCGTGCAATCTCGGATAAATGAGTTTTATGAATGGGATCGGACACCTGGGCCGCCAAGGCAGCGGCCGCATCCCCGTACTGTCCGACCATGGTGCCAAACGATAGCATGGCGATTTCGGCGGCGTCCAGGAACGGCTGCTTCTTGACCGCGTCCGGGTCTTCCTGATGCTGACGTTTGGAGCTGCGAATCCGGGCCAGCGTGCCCGCAACGCCCTCGGCAAGAAACGTCTCGTAGTCCGGGGCGAAGTGATCCGCGTTGGTCAGAAAGCTGTTTGCCCCGTAGCTGGTCACGATGCCGTTCGCCCACGTCAGCGCCGCATCACTGATGGGCAGGTCGCCGCGCATGCAGCCCCGGATCGAGCCTGCGATGCGGTCATGGGTATAGATGACCTTCCGATGGCCGGTAAGGAGCGACGCAAAAGCATAGGCCCTGGCCAGCGGCACCGGGTCGTCGAAATGCTGCGCAAAGCCCAAAGCCAGGTAGTACGTTGTCAGTCGCGTCGTGTCCTGAGGCAACTGGGCGATTTCTGCCTGTAAACATGACAGGTTATCCATATACAAACACCCCGGGCACCCCTTGTGTTCTTGTCTCCATTATAACCTGAATGCAACCCATTGTATGGCATTGCTACTTGCCTTCACATCCATTTGCTGTTATCCTGATAACATAAACCGATATCGGAATTCGATTTTTATCGATTCACTATGTATTGGGAAAATGTCAGCTGCGATTTTCTGAAGCACTGCGCCGCCATGCAAACTGGGAACTAACGTTGGATGACAGCCGTTGAAAGAAGGTGCGACCGGTCATGTTTGAACTTAGCGATGTCACCTACAAGGACATTCTTACCATCGATCATCTCCGGCTCGAAAAAGGGCGTGTCACCTGCATTGTTGGAGAAAGCGGCAGCGGAAAAACAACCCTGCTGCGCCTTTTGAACAAGCTGATCAGCTGCGACCGCGGTACGATCACCTACCAGGGGCAGGACATCCTAGACCTGGACGCGGTTCTGCTGCGCAGATCGGTCGTCATGCTGCCGCAGAACCCGGCCATCTACCCCGGTAACGTGCGCGATAACCTGGCGATCGGGCTGGCCTTTGCTGAAAAGCTGCCCGCCTCGGATGAGCGGCTACGCCAGGCCCTGGCACAGGTCAATCTCAATAAAGATCTGGACGCGAAAAGCGATTTGCTTTCGGGCGGCGAAAAACAGCGACTGGCCCTGGCACGCCTCATGCTGCTTGAGCCCGATGTCTATCTGCTGGATGAGCCATCTTCCGCGCTCGACGAGAACACCGAACGCCTGATCATCGAGGCGCTGGTCGCCGCTGCGAAGGATAACGGGAAAACCCTGATTATGGTGACCCACACGCGCCAGATCGCCCAGGCTTATGCCGACCGGACCATCGAGATCAGCGGCGGCAGGATCGTTTCCGA
This sequence comes from Clostridiaceae bacterium, assembly GCA_012511525.1. Taxonomy (GTDB): domain Bacteria; phylum Bacillota; class Clostridia; order Saccharofermentanales; family UBA5734; genus JAAYBY01. Next base: position 3,549 of record JAAZFW010000512.1, on the reverse strand, counting down.
CCGGGAGGCCAGATCATGAACGGCATCATCGATTTATCCCTGTGGCAGCTGGGCGCGGCCTATGTTTTTGTGCTCATCCTGCTGGTCATCGTGCGAATCAAGGGTATTTCTCGCGAAAAGGAGATCCTGATCGCCTCGGTACGCATGACCTTGCAGCTGGTCTTGACCGGATATCTCCTGGTCGCGGTTTTCGGTCATCCATCGCCGCTTTACACCGTTCTGATCCTGATCGCGATGGAGTTGTTCGCCATCTTCACCATCATCCGAAGAACTAAGGCCAAGCTTTCCATCCAACTGAAAAAGGTCATCGCCCTTTCCATGGTTTCGGGTACGGTGACCTGCCTGCTCTACTTCCTGTTCGTGGTCGTGCGCATCAGCCCCTGGTACGATCCGCAGTATTTCATCCCGATCGCCGGCATGATCATCGGCAATTCCATGACCGGCATCTCGCTGGACGTCGCCCGCCTGGCGGACGGCATGCAAACGAAAAAGCACCTGGTCGAAGGGGCCCTGATGCTGGGCGCGACACCCAAAATGGCCGCCAAAACCATCGTGGACCACGCCTTCGACGCAGCCATTTTGCCTACCATCAATTCCATGGTCGGTATGGGTATCGTCTTCCTGCCCGGCATGATGACGGGCCAGATCCTGTCCGGAACCTCTCCGGTCACGGCAATCGAATACCAGATCGCGATCATGTTGGGCATCCTGGGCAGCGTCGCCCTGACGGTTATATTGTTTGTCCAACTCGGCTACAAGACCTTTTTCAACAGGGAAAAACAACTGGTCAACCTGGATGACTGATCGCCGGCCGGTTGCGGCAAGGCGTACGCTGCGCGATGTTGAATCTGTGACCCCTTTGCCTCTGTCATGAGAAAACAAGCGGCTTTGGGGCAAATGTTCAGGAGTCAGTCCCCACATGTGCACCTGTCGATGAACAGCGGATCCTGGCCGGTTACGTGATGGATCGGAATCTGCCTGGCGCCTGGCCCATCTCAACGTCGTGTTCGGGCGGGCGAATCCGGCGCTTCGCTTCGTGCAGACGCTGCGCGTATCATGGCATAGGAGCATGGCACCATTGAGACGCTGACCTTGCTGCATGCCTGATGCGAATCCCTGTGCATGTGGCATTTTGCTGAATATTGCCGCTGTTTTTTTCTGCATAGGAGCGTGATAAAATGATGACAGGTGCCCCTTTCGCGTTGTACATGAAGCGGCGCTGTTGTGTAGCATTCCATCCTCTTGACCACCTGTCACCAGATTCAGTTCTTATCCCTATAACATCACGAACTTGAACAGTGAGGTGTATGAACATGAAAAAACTGGCACTATTTCTGGTGCTGGTCGTTTTCCTTGTTTGCGGTACTCCGGTCAGCGCCGGCATTGAACCAGTCCCCTGGATCATCGGAAAACTGGGGGCGATCGAAAGCCAAATGACCGTTGTCGACCAGCGCATCAACGCCGCTTTTACCCGCATGGGCATCGAGCCTTCCCCCTTCACCCCGTTTGTCAACCAGATGGGGGCGATCGACAACCAGCTGAACCATGTGAACCGGCGTTTGACAGAGGTGTTCGTTGACATCGATACGATCGGTCTCGGATCGGATCTAGAGATTGAGCTCGCCTTGTCACAAGTCCTGCAGGCAACCAGCCAGATTATGCTTACGCTTCGGATCAACACCGCAATCTGGGCGGGTCTGCTGCCCATTGAAGCTCAGGCCATCCTGACCCAGGTCTCCGCCGGCATCGAGGCGATCAGTGATTTGTTCGAGCCTTACAATCCGGTTCTGGCGACACCGACAGGATTGCGTGTCGTCGATGAGTCGCTCGCATTTCAACTGGAATTGAACTGGGATCCGGTTGTGAATGCCAGCGGATACGAGGTGCAATGGTCGGCATCCTCAACAGGACCGTGGCTGGATTTCGCATCTCCTGTCACCCAGACCAAAGCCTTTGACATGCCGGACCCCTGGGACCAGTACCGCTTTTACCGGGTACGGGCGTATCGCACCTATGGCACGGCACAATGGGCCAGCGCCTGGACCGACCCGGTCGGCGGAACCCAAAACAGTTCGGTCGTGCCCAGCAACTTCAGTGCGACCAGCACAGCAACATCGATCACAGTCAACTGGCATGCAACTTATGCGGCCAGCGGCTACCAAGTCAATGTCATCCGCCAGGATATCCTGCACATCTACACGCAGACGACAGGCACAACGGTCACGGTAAGCGGTCTGTCGCCTGATACAGATTATTATGTCGAAGTCTTCTCCTATCAGCTCCCGCCGGCGGGAAGCACCGGCGACACAGTATTCGGACCGCACACACCGCCGCTCTATGTTAAGACCAAACCGATCAGCTGACGCCTCATGCGGCAAATCTTTTCACTGCCCGGCAGGACTTCCATGAACAGGAGCCATGCCGGGCTTTTTTGCTGCATCCAAGAACACGCGCGATTGATATCGTGCAAATGAATCTGCTTAACGATGCAGCACTAATGCCGGCAATAACATATCGGCTGGGGCTTTCAAATCTTTGATCTAGCCTTAAGATCGTTAAAAACCGTAGGAACGGCGGGGATCGCCTCGTCAACAAAAGAAACTGCTGCGGATTTCAATGTTGTGTTTGCAGGCAGGTTCTGTTCCCAAGATTCTTCTGACTTCAGGCATAGGAGAAAAAACCATTCACCCGTTTACAAAAAAGTCCTCCAGGCATATCGGTACAAGGAATTTCAGATACGTGCTTGACAACCCGGACGTTTTCATCAACGATGGAATCACAGACCGATCCATGGTTCCCGAGTTGTTTGCCGCCCGTTTTAACCTGCCTACAGGAGGACAAGCCCATGCCACATCCCATGATCGCTGTAGCCAACAATGCCGAGATGACCATCGTGCTCAGCCAGCAGGCCGGCCTTCAGGAAGAAAACGCCGCAAAAGAGCTGCTCTACTACCTGGAACGCATCACCGGAGCCTGTTTTTCAATCGAAAAGGCCGCGTCAGCCCAGGCGGTGCCAACGCCTGCGATCGCGCTGGGCGAAGCCGCGCTCTGGCTGGGTCTTGATGAACCCCGGGGATTGGGCGAAGACGGTTTCGTGATCCGCACCCTGGGCGATAGCCTGGCACTTTTCGGCGGGTGCCGCGGCATACTTTACGCGGCTTACGAGCTGCTCGAGCGACTCGGCTGCCGTTTCTTCACGCCTCTGTGCGAAAAAGTGCCGACCTGCGAGAATCTGGAATTGCCCGACATGGACTGCCGGCAGGTGCCGGTGCTGGAATACCGCTACCACAATTATAAAGATTTCACGGATTACCCGAGATTTTCGGTCAAGCGGCGCATCAACGGTCCGGTTCCGATCGGCGAGGACTGGGGCGGCCACCTGGCCTACGCCTGGTTCGTGCACACGTTCGAACGCAACATCCTCAATCCGGCCGACGTGTTCGACGAGCACCCGGAATATTTCTCCATGGTCAATGGCAAGAGGCTGCGGGAACGGACCCAGCTCTGCCTGACCAACCCGGATGTGCTTCGGATCACGATCGAAAAGGT
>JAAZFW010000511.1 GCA_012511525.1 Clostridiaceae bacterium | reverse complement strand
TTGCTGATGACTCGGTTTTGGCATCGTAACCTCCTGGCAGACCGCATTTTTAAAAGTTCCTGCTTGTATTATCCCGTTTGGCGCAGCTTGAAGCAACCTCACCCCGCCTCTACCCAGCTCAGAACAACAAAAAAGGCTGTCGTTTCCGACAGCCTCGCGTTTTTGCCTGTTGGTTTCATGCGATGATGCAATCAGCCGGATCGCCCTGCTGTCCGATTCCGTTTGCTCCGCGGTTACCCCGGGAACGGTTGCTGCCAAAACGATTGCCGGTCCCGTCACGTGCGGTCCCGCGCTCAAATGCGGCCAGGTGGTTGGCGGACGCATCGCGTAGGTTCTCGAAGACCACGCGGACATCATCCGGCAGGTCCTGCTCCAGGAAAGCATCGTACATGGCGATGTTTTTCTGTTCCGCTTCGACCCCGATCGCAAACGTCTCTTCCAGTGTGTCCGGGATCACAGCCTGGCCGGCCATGGGACTCGCGTCTGGAACCGTGACACCATGGGCTGCGAAGAGCGGCAGCAGCGCTTCGACGTGGTTGCCCTCAGCACGCAGGATGTTGGTGTAGGGCCGTGTCACATCGAAGACCTCGATGATCACGGCATACTCCGCCTGGGCCAGGTATTCATCCTGAATCGCGTACGTCAGCATTTCTTCGATGGTATAGCTCGAATCCTTGGCGGCTGCCTGTGCGCCAAGCGCGTTTTCTTCTGCCATGACCACCCCTGCCGTACCGACGACCGCGACGGCAAGAAGGCTAGCCGCCCATGTCTTAATCTGCTTGTTCATCTCGTTCAACTCCTTTTTTTATGGCCGGGGTTTTGCCCTCGTGCCTCGTTGGTCGATCCATGCTTTCATTCTGAACCGGAGATGTCAGGAGATGATGTTGGACTTGTCAGGATTTTTTACAAACTTGCTGACGCGAACATACGCTCAAGATTAGCGTTCTCAACCGTTCCGACGCAAAAAGATAGTCTAAAGGAACCTTACCGCACGATGAGTTTCTTGCCAAGCACCTCCCGGCGGTTTGGCAAGAACTCATCGGCAGATCCAATCATGAAGTCATTTAATAGCAATTATTATTGATTGCTATTTTGTTTTGCAATTTTTATTGATTGCGTTTTTCAAATCATTCCTCTATAATGGCTGTAAGGGGGTATTGGTGTGTTCCATACCGCGCTTTTGTTGGATATCATGGACTCGCGCAAGCTGGATCGCCAGGACCGGGCGTCTGTACAGCATTTTGCCCGCCGGTGCCTGCAGGACCTCAACGCGCTGTTTCGGCCCTCCCTGGCCTTTGACGTCATGTTCAGCGCCGGTGACGAGATGCAGGGCCTGTTTCGCGACACCGGAGCCGCCTACCTGTACTATCGCCTGCTTAAGCTGCTGCTGGCGCCGCTGACGCTGCGCTGCGGCGTCGGGGTCGGCGACTGGGATGTCCGGGTGCCGGACGGGACGTCGGCGGAACAGGACGGCCCTGCCTACCACCGCGCGCGCCTGGCGCTCGAACAAGCGCACGAAACGGCCGGAAATGCCGTCTTGCTCCATACTGGCGGCCCATTTGACCCGCCGCTCAACGCCATGCTGCAGACAGCCGCCTGCCTGGCTGGCAAGCAGAGCCTGGTTCAGACCGACACGCACCTGCTTGTCGAATTGCTCGTGCCTTTGCTGGACGGCCAGGCCATGGACGCGGCCGCCTTTGTGTCTGTCGGTGCCAGGCTGTCCGATCGGGACCAGATCCCCTATTTCGCCGCTGCCCGTTCCGGCAGACAGCTGCTGCCCGACAAGCTGGCCGACCAGCTCGCGCGCCAGGAGCCCCTCCGGATCTATGAGCCGGCAGTTCGCCGCAGCGAGCTGCAGTTCGCCACCACGCTGCGTAAAGGCATCGCCGCCCGCCTGGCGGACATAACCGGCACAACCCGGCAAAACAGCGACAACATCCTGCGCAAGGCCGATATCCAGACCTTGCGCACCATCGACCTGGCCATCCTGCATGTGATCCGGCATAACCATAGAGGTGATTCAGATGAGCCTGATTCTGCTGATCGCCCATTTCGCCGCTGACCCGCTGCTGCCCTTGACGCGGCCCGTTGACCGGATCGCGTTCCCGTGGCTGCGCTGGGCGCTGCGAACGCTACTGTACGCGGCGCTGCCGCTGGCCGTCCTGCTGGGAACCGCCCCGCTGGCCACCGGCCTTGGCCTCTGGCTCATCCTGGTGCTGGGCCACGCGGCGTCAGATATCCTGCTCTGGCTGCTTGCGCGCAGGCCGCCGGCCAACCGGTCGGACCGGTTTGTGGCCTGGGCCGGCCTGAAGCTCTGGTCCGTTTTGCTGGTCCTGGCCTGTTCTGCCCTGGCCGGTCCGCCCAGCCTGTTCGGCCTGGCAGTCAAGGCGTTCGCGCACAGGCAAATCGACCCGGACGCGCTGCATAACAGCCTGGTCTATGCCCTGATGCTGCTCATTTGCCTGGCGCCGGCCGCGGAACTGGTCGGGAAGGCGCTCGGTGCCATCCGGCTGCCGGACGAGGGCACGTCCGGCCAGAACGGCGCCCTGGTCGGCATGCTGGAACGGGCGGTCATCCTGATCCTCGGGTTCAGCGGCCAGCTGGGTGCGATCGGTTTCGTCCTGGCTGCCAAAAGCATCGCCAGGTACAAGCAGCTTGAGGACAAGGCCTTCGCCGAAAAATACCTGATCGGTACGCTGCTCAGCGCCGTGATCTCCCTGGTTTGCCTGGTCGCCGGCAAGGCGCTGCTGCGCACCGAGTAGCTTAGGCGATTACGCGTCCAGCGCCTCGGACTTGGCGTACAGTTCGTCGATGGCTGGCTTGCCCAGCATTTTTTCAACCACGAAAGCGATCAGGAAGATGGCGGTCAGGCTGACGGCCAACCGGGTCATGGCGAATTTAAGGCCCATCGAGGAGATCTCGAACAGCAGCATCGGGATCTTGGTCGTCGACCAGGCGCCGATAAACAACAAGATGTTTGAAAACTTGGCGCCTTTCTTCATCAGGACGACCGCGACAGGGAAAGCGCCGTACAAGGGGCCTGCGGCTGCAGAACCCAGCGTGATCGCGATCAGGATGCCTTTCAGTCCAGAACCCTCGCCGAGAAAACGGATCATCGTTTCCCGAGGTACCCAGACATCAAGCAAACCGAGCAGCACGAAGATCGGCGGCAGGATCAGGATCATTTCCTTGAGGCTGAACAACGTCGTGTTCACCGCGCGAAGCCCCAACTCGCGGTTGACCAGGAT
>JAAZFW010000510.1 GCA_012511525.1 Clostridiaceae bacterium | reverse complement strand
GTCCGGGAATGTGCGCGAAGATGGACTGCAGCGCCTGGGAATGCTGGGCCGCCAGGTATTCGGCCGGCCCGTTGGGTCCGCGGAACACGATCGGCAAGCTGACCTGGCCGCCGGACATGTAGCGCATCTTGGCGGCGTTGTTGACGACTTGGTCATAGGCCATCAGGGAAAAGTTGTAGGTCATCCACTCCACGATGGGCCGCAGCCCGGCCATGGCGGCGCCGATCCCCACGCCGGTGAAGCCCTCTTCGGTGATCGGGGTGTCGATCACGCGCTTTTCGCCATACTTGTCCAGCAGTCCCTGGCTGACCTTGTAGGCGCCGTTGTACTGGGCAACTTCCTCGCCGATCAAAAACACGCGCTCGTCGCGCTCCATTTCCTCGTCAATCGCCTGCCGGATGGCTTCGCGATAAGTTATTTCAGGCATCGAAATCCCTCCTCACGCCCAGATATCGGAAAATCGCTCGTCAAGGAGCGGTTCCGGGCTGCTTTCAGCAAACTCGGCCGAACCTTCGGCGGCCTTTTTGGCGGCCTCGTCGAGCGCTGCATAATCCTCTTCGGTCAGCAGGCCTTCCTTGATCATGGCCTGCTTGAGCACGAGGATGGGATCCTGCTGGCGATAGGCGTCCAGTTCCTCCCGCGTGCGGTATTTGCCCGGGTCGCTCATCGAGTGCCCTTTGTAGCGGTAGGTGCGGATCTCCAGAAAACCGGGCTGGTGCTCCTCTTTGGCCATCTTGACCGCCTCCGACGTGGCCTCGAAGACTTCGATCACGTCCATGCCGTTGATCTGCCGGCCCTCGATGCCGTAGGCCTGGCCCATCGTCGAAAGGTCGTGAACCGCGGAGACGCGCCGGAAATCGGTGCCCATGCCGTACTGGTTGTTCTCGCAGATGTAGACGATCGGCAAATTCCAGATTTTGGCCAGGTTGAGGCTTTCGTGGAACGCCCCCTGGTGGATGGCGCCGTCGCCGAAATAGCAGAGCACCACGCCGTCCTCGGCCTGGTACTTGATTTTGAAGGCAACGCCGGTCGCCACGGGGACATGGCCGCCGACGATCCCGTTGCCGCCCAGCATGTGCTTGTCGGCGTCGAAGAGGTGCATCGACCCGCCTTTGCCCTTTGAGCAGCCGGTCTGCTTGCCGTAGAGCTCGGCCATCAGGGCATTGGGCTCCATGCCGCAGGCCAGGGCGTGGCCGTGGTCGCGGTAGGCGGTCAGGACATAGTCCCTGGCCAGGTCCAGCGCGGCGATCGATCCGACCGCTACGGCTTCCTGGCCGATATACAAGTGACAAAACCCGCCGATTTTCTGAAGGCCGTACATCTGGGCCGCCTTTTCCTCGACACGGCGGATCAGCAGCATGTCTTGCAGCAGCTTTCGCAGAAAATCAGGCTCGAATTCCTTGATGTGCTCGATCGTTCTCATGCCGTCTCACCCCCGGGCTGTCCGAACCGGACGACTTCCTTGACCCCCTTGAGCGGCATCGCCCAGCAGGCTTCCTCGATCTCGGTCTCCAGGATGACGAAATCCGTGCTGCTGGCGTTGACTTTCCAGAAAACGGCCAGCCGGCGCCCGATCGCCTCCGTGATCTGGGCCTTGAGGGACGGGTTGTCAACCACGCTGATCCGGCCGCGCACGTTGACCACCTGGTCCAGCGCGCGGGTCTGAATCATCCATTCGATCTGACCCTGGGCATCGAGCTGGGCCACCTTGGGAAACTGGGGCGCGGTCACCGCAAACAGCGTCTGCGGCCACTGGGACAGGATGACCGGTGTCATCCAGCGCAGGCGCGGGCGGCCTTCGGCATCGACCGTGGCCAATATGCCGGCGTGGGCATCGTCGAGGATCTTTTCGATTTTATTCATCATCTCTTGGGGATTCATGGCGTCGCCTCCTTGTCTGCGGAACAGGATGGCCAAAACGCGCTTTTCCTGTTCCGATTAACCTGATCTTAACAGTGCTGGCAACAGGCTGCCTTGAGATATGTTACCGTTTGTAGATTCACTATACCATTTTTTATCGCGCCAACCAACCCGGTTGCGCTCCGGACCGTCCCAGGGACACGCGAAACCGGCTGTTGTGTAATGCCGGAAAATAAATGCCCTGGACTGATGAAAAGAAGGATGATAAGAACGATACTAAAACAGCTGTGTCAGGGCGAAATAGAGCACCGAGACGAAGACGGACGGCAGCATGTTGCCGATGCTCATCTTCTTTAACTGAAGCTGGTTGATGCCGATCGCCAGAATGAGCACGCCGCCGACCGCGGTCAGCTCGACGATCATCGGCTCGGTCAGCAACGGCTTGAGGCCGGCGGCCGACAGCGTCAGCAAGCCCTCGTAGAGCAGGACGGGCAGGGCGGAGAAAGCCACCCCGATCCCCATCGTCGAAGCGAAGAAGATCGAGAAAATGCCGTCGAGGATCGATTTGGCCAGCAAGGTGCCGTGGTTGCCGGTCATTCCGCTCTCGATCGAGCCGACGATGGCCATCGAGCCGACGCAGAACACCAGGCTGGCGGTCACGAAGCCCCGGGTCAGGCCGCTGCCGCCCTGGGTCAGGCGGCACTCGATCCAGTGGCCCAGCTGGTTGAGCCGGTGCTCGATGCGCATCGCTTCCCCCAGAAAAGAGCCGATGACCAGGCTGATCACCAAAAGCAGCACGTTCTGCGTCTTGATCGCCCCGATGATCCCGATCACCACGACCGCCAGCGCCGTCACGTCCAGCATGGTCTGGCGGAACGATTCCTTGATCCCCTTGTGCAGCAAGAGCCCCAGCAGCGAGCCGACGACGATCGCCGCCGCGTTCATGATCACACCCAGCATGTCTTGTATCCGCCCTTCAGTCGATATCGGCCACAACCTGCTCCGGAGGTAAATCCAGAACGACGGGATTGGCCAGGAACTGGCGCATCAGCTTGAGTCCTGAGGCAAAATAAAAGCCGTCGCAGATGCGCTCGTCGGTGACGACGGTGAAATCGATGTATTTTCGCCGGACCAGGTGCCCCTGCTTGTTCCATTCCTGCGCGTAGCGCTTGGCGCCGAAGGCGATGAAAACCGGCACATTGCCGAACGTGTAGAGGTGATGGAAAATCGGCGGGATGCCCAGCGAGCCCATCGAGGTGATGAACATCGAGCCGTGGAAGGGGCTGACCTTGAGCAGGGCGGCGGGCAGCAGGCCGAAATAGTCGAGCAGGCGCAGCAGCCAGACCGTAAATTTCTTGAGCAGGCCGGGGATGAGGTTAATAACCCGCGCCGTCACGTCAAAATCGTTCTCGGTGTCCGCGAACGCCTTGGCCAGCGCCTCCTGGAAGCGGTTGTAGACATCGGCGACGGTGTCGGCCGGTTCAAAAATGACCTTGACGATTGTGTTGGTCTCGTCTGCCTTGAGCTGGCGCTTAACCGCCATGTTAACCTCGATGTTATACCGGGCAAACACCTTCTGGCCGGCGATGAAGCGGTTGATGCGCGGCTTTTGCGACAGCATGCGCACGTAGGCAGCCAGCATCACATGCAAGATGCCGAAATCGACCAGGCCCTCCTGGCGCTTCTGGTGCACGAAATGGTCCGCGGCCGTGGTCTCGAACTGGTCGGACAGGTAGTTCTGGGCGTCACTGCGCGTGACCATGATATACGGGGACACCGTATCGTAGGGCGAGAGCGTGCGCAGTTTGCGTCCGTCTTTGCGGTCTCCCCAGCGTTTTTTTCGTGCCATGTCGCACCTCCCGGCCAAGTCTGTCCTTTTCTGCCATTATAGCGGGGATGCGCCGGCACAGCTACCGGTTCCGGTTGACAGCGGGCAGCTGCGGTGCTAGACTGTCCATGAGGTTTGTCGAGACAAACCCGTATCGAAAGAGGACGACAGATGGACAAGCTGGAACTGTTCGACGCCGAAAAGCGTTTTCTGGAGATCCTGTGGGCCCGAGAGCCGGTCAAATCGACCGAACTGGCCCGGATCTGCCAGGAGACGCTGGGCTGGAAGAAACCGACCACCTTCAACATGATCCGCAAGCTGGCGGACAAGCATCTGCTTAAAAACGAAAATGCGACCGTTACGGCGCTCATATCACGAGGAGACCTGCAGCGGCAGGAGAGCGAGGCCTTGCTGCAGCAGTCGTTCCAGGGGTCCGTTCCCGCCTTCCTGGCCGCGTTTTTGGAAGGCCGCCGGCTGAAGCCGGATGAACTGGAGGCGCTCAAGCGCCTGATTGAGGAGGCCGAGTCATGATCACGCGCGTCTTTCTCGAAATCGTCAACATGAGCCTGACCGCCAGCTATGTAATCCTGGCCGTCCTGCTGCTGCGTCTCCTGCTCAGGCGTTTTCCGGCATCGCTGTCCTATGCCCTCTGGCTGGTTGTCCTGCTCCGGCTGGTTTTGCCTTTTTCCTTCGAAAGCCAGCTTGCGCTGATCCCGAGCGCCCGGACCGTCAGCCCGATGCTGCTCCAGGGCGCACAGCCCGCCATCGCGAGCCGGAT
>JAAZFW010000070.1 GCA_012511525.1 Clostridiaceae bacterium | reverse complement strand
ACGGCGGTCCGGTTGGCTATCTCGAAGGGGTGTTCGTGTCGCCTGCCTTTCGGCTTCGCGGCATCGCCGCCCGACTGGTTGGCTTATGCGAGGAATGGGCGAGGCTGAAAGGTTGCCGTACGTTTGCCAGCGACTGCCTGCTGGACCATCATGACAGCGAGCGGTTTCACCGCAAAATCGGCTTCAAGGAGGCCAACCGCATCATCTGCTGGACAAAGCCGCTCTAAGACCATTAAAAAAACGGCACGGGCCTTTCAGCGCGTGCCGTTCTGTTTTGTTTCCTGGCGTCGGGTCAGACTTCAAGCAAATCGAAATTCTGTTCGACGACCGGCACCGCCGTGATGTTGCGGTAGCGGTGCATGCCCGTCCCGGCCGGGATCAGCTTGCCGATGATCACGTTCTCTTTCAGGCCGATCAGGGGATCGATCTTGCCTTTGACGGCTGCGTCAGTCAGGACACGCGTGGTCTCCTGGAACGATGCCGCGGAAAGGAAAGAATCGGTCGCCAGGGAAGCCTTGGTGATGCCCAGCAAGATGCGCTTGCCGCTTGCCGGCGTGTTGCCAGCCTTGTTGGCCCGTGCGTTCTCCGACTCGAACTCAAACATGTCGACCATACTGCCGGTCAGAAGTTCGGTATCACCCGGATCGTCCACGCGCATTTTACGCATCATCTGGCGGGCGATGATCTCAATATGCTTGTCGTTGATCTCAACGCCGTTGTTCTTGTACACCTTGAGGACTTCGCGGATGATGTACTGCTGTACGCCGCGGACGCCCTTGATGCGCAGAATATCGTGAGGGTTGACGGAACCGTCTGTAAGCAGGTCGCCGGCCTCGATGGAATCGCCGCTGTTCACGATCAACGGCGCGCTGAGCGGGATGGAATAGGTCACCGCTTCGCCGTTGGCCGCAGTCACCGTGATATCGCGTTTCCGCTTGCCGGTCTCCTCGACGCGCACGACGCCGTCCATTTCGGAAATGATCGCCTGGCCCTTGGGCTTGCGCGCCTCAAAAAGCTCCTCAACGCGAGGCAGACCTTGTGTGATGTCGTCGCCCGAGGCGATACCGCCGGTGTGGAACGTCCGCATGGTTAGCTGTGTGCCCGGCTCACCGATTGACTGGGCGGCCATAATGCCGACTGCCTCGCCGATGACCGCCGGCTCGCCGGATGCCAGGTTGACGCCGTAGCAGTGGGCGCAGACGCCGTGCGCCGAACGGCAGGACAGCACGGTCCTGATAGGGACCTGCTTGATGTCCGCCTGGGCGATCCGTGCCGCCAGGTTGCTGTCGATCAGGACATTGGCGCCGGCCAGAACCTCGCCTGTCGCCGGATCCAAAACCTCACGGGCCGTGTAGCGTCCAGCGATCCGCTCTTCGAGGGATTTCACCACGCGGCGTGATTTCCCGGAACCGCCGACCAGGACTTCGCCGACCATAACATACTCGTCTGTGCCGCAATCCTCTTCCCGGATGATCACATCCTGGGCAACATCGACGAGCCGGCGGGTCAGGTAGCCGGAGTCAGCCGTCTTCAAGGCCGTATCGGAGAGCGCCTTGCGCGCGCCGTGGCTGGAGATAAAGAATTCGAGCACATTCATGCCTTCGCGCAGGTTGGACTTGATCGGGATTTCAATCGTCTTACCCGACGTGTCGCTCATGTTGCCGCGCATGCCGGCCAGCTGCTTGATCTGGTTGATGTTGCCGCGGGCGCCGGACTGGGACATCATGTAGACCGGGTTGTATTTGCCCAGGTTGTTTTTCAGGGCGT
>JAAZFW010000509.1 GCA_012511525.1 Clostridiaceae bacterium | reverse complement strand
CAGCACGACCAGCGTGCGCAAGATCCAGCAGCGCGTGCATGCCGGAATCGTCGAAGCCGCCTACCTGATCGATGAGATGGTGGTTGAGCTGATCGGCGACGGCCGGCACGTGCCTAAGGAGCTGATGCAGATGGTTCACAAGCTGAAAGGGCCGGACAAGGTCGTCCTGGTCAGCGACGCGATGCGGGCGGCCGGGCAAGATGTCACGGAAAGCTATCTGGGCCGAAAGATACCGGCCACCCGGGTCATCGTCGAAGACGGGGTCGCCAAGCTGCCGGACCGCTCGTTTTATGCCGGCAGCATCGCGACCGCCGACCACATGCTGCGTAACGCGGTGATCAACAACCAACTGCCTTTGCTCGATGCCGTGCGCATGTTGACCCTGACCCCGGCACGCCTGATCGGGGTTGACACGCGCAAAGGCAGCCTGGAAGCGGGCAAAGATGCCGATTTCGTCATTTTGGATCCCCAGCTGCAGGTCCTGGCGGTTTTCGCCCGGGGGCAGCTGATCGATCAGGAAAAAGGAGAAGACCCATGCTGAACCAACTTCGCGTCCGGGCGACCGATTCGCTGGACAAGGTGTTCCTGGACCAACCGCCGCGAAATGAATTTGCTTCCGCCACGATGCTGCGCAACGAGTGCTTCTCGTTCCAGCTCGCCTACACCGCTGAAGAAGGCTGGCTGCCCAACGCGGCCAGGATCCGCCTCAAGGTCGAAAGCGATCTGGCACCATGGATTTCAATCTACCAGGTCGGCCATATCGCCAGCACACTGCCGACCTATCCGCGGGTGGATGACGACTACGAGCGGTCCGCACCTGGCCTTTACCCGGATCGCCTGGACAGGCTGCGGGATCCGTTTGAGGTGAAGCTGCTCCTGAACCGCTGGCAGTCGCTCTGGATCCAGGTGGAAAATCCGGCCGGACTGCCCCCTGGCCGGCATACGATCGCTTTTTCCTGGCTGAGCGGCCAGGACGAGACGGTGCAGCTGGCCCGGACGGAGGTTAGCTTGACCGTGATCGATGCGACGCTGCCGGATCAGTCCCTGATCTACACCAACTGGTTCCATGCCGACTGCCTGGCTTCGATCTACCGATGTGACGCGCTCTCCGAGGAGCACTGGCGGATCATGGGCGATTTCATCGAAGTGGCCGCGCGCTTTGGCATCAACATGATGTTGACGCCTTGCTTCACGCCGCCGCTGGATACGGCAGTCGGCGCTGAACGGATGACCGTGCAGCTGGTGACCGTTCACAAGCTGCAAGATCGGTATGCATTCGATTTCAACCAGCTGGATCGCTGGATCCGGCTTTGCCAGGACAAGGGTATCCGCTATTTCGAGCACAGCCACCTCTTCACACAGTGGGGCGCCTACCACGCGCCCAAGATCATGGCCGTGGAAAACAACGAGGAAAAACAGATCTTCGGCTGGGATACCGACGCCTCGGGTCCGGACTATACCGAGTTCCTGCACCAGTACCTGACCGCCCTGCGTACGCATCTGCAGGAGCTCCAGGTGTACGACCGGTTTTATTTCCATATATCGGACGAACCGGTGGAAAAGCACCAGGACTCATATGCCAGAGCACGGCAGATCTTCCGCGACATCCTGCCCGAGAAAAACGTCTTCGACGCCTTGTCGCATGTCGCTTTCTACGACAAGGGCCTGGTGGATATCCCCGTTCCCGTGACCCGCACGATCGAGGACTTTCGCGGGAAAGTTCCCGAGCTGTGGACCTATTACACGGGGTTTCAGAGCTTTACGTATTCGAATCGCCTGATTTCGATGGCGTCCCGGCGCAACCGCATCCTGGGAACCCAGCTGTTCGCCTACGATGTCAAGGGCTTTCTGCAGTGGGCGTTCAACTTCTACTACACCACGCTGAGCCGCGAGATTTGCAATCCATACCAGTCATCCGACGCGTTCGGCGAGTTTCCGTCAGGTACGGCTTACATGGTCTATCCCGGCCCAGACGGTCCGGTCTTGTCGATCCGCCTGTTCACCTTCAACGACGGT
>JAAZFW010000508.1 GCA_012511525.1 Clostridiaceae bacterium | reverse complement strand
GAGAACCTGAAAGCTCTGGAACAGCTGGGCGGCACCTGTGCGGTTGTAACACCAATCTTCTATGCCCGTCATACATCCCAGGCTGAAACGATTCGTCACTTTGCGCGGATAACCCAGGAGACGTCGATCGATATCCTGATCTACAACATGCCGTCATTCACAGGCTTGCACCTAAAACCGGATACCGTCGATGCGATCGCCCGAATGGATCATGTTCACGGCTATAAGGACAGTTCCGGTCAGTATACGGAGTTTATTACGCTTGTATCTCGATATCGTGAAAGCGCGTTTTCAGTTCTCGAGGGAACAACACCGCATGCCGTCTCTGCCCTGCTCATGGGCGCAGACGGTTTGGTACCGGCGCTAGGACCGCTGTTCCCTGAGCTGTTTGTCGGCGCCTACAACGCTGGTTGGTCTGGAGATCTGGCAATGGCGCGGATCTACAATGAGCTGATCAGAGAGTCATCCAAGATACTAACCGCTACGGTCAACGCGACGGCAGCAGCGAAATTCGCGATCAGCACGCTGGGATTGACGGACAAGCGCGTGACACAGCCCCAGGACACAGCCAATCCCGAGGAAGAAGCACGTATGCTTCGTCAGATTGAGCGGGTACGCGAGTTGGCAGTGTCATGGCTGCCAGGCAGAGTAAAAGGAGTACCACCATCATGAACCTAGGTCTAGGGCATAAAGTCGTGGCTATCACGGGCGGCTCAGCCGGCATCGGTAAAGCTGTGGCGATGGCTTTCGCGGAAGAGGGCTGCCTTGTCTCGGTTTGCGGACGCAATCAGGAACGGCTGGCTGCGCTGTCGGTAGAATTCCGAAAGAACGGATACCCCTTGTGTACAGTAACCGCGGATGTATCTGAGCAGAAGGATCTCGAGCGGTTTGCTGAAGCGACGGTGCAGCAACATGGCCGGATCGATATCTGGATCAATAATGCTGGTGCGATCGAGCCTGCCCCGTTCGAAATGCTGACCTTTGAGCAGTGGGACAAGGTTGTCAAAACGAACCTCAAAGCCGTTTACTTTGGCAGTGCGATAGCAGCGAAGCATATGCGGATATCAGGCGGTGGTGTGATCATCAACACATCGTCCTTTACATCTTTGGTACCGACCGCAGGAAAAGCGCTGTATTCAGCGACCAAGGCAGCGGTGAACAGCCTGACTCAGACGCTTGCCATCGAGCTGGCCAGCGACAAGATCCGGGTGGTCGGTGTGATCCCAGGCTATGTGCATACGGAATTCACAGCGGCGAACATCGCCAAGAATCGGGACATGCTGGTTAGCAGCATCGGCTTGAACCGGTTGTCTGAACCATCCGACCTGATTGGGGCATATCTATTTCTGGCATCCGATGTTGTAGCCGGTTACATCAGCGGAATCAGTCTTCCAGTAACCGGAGCTAAACTATGCACACAGAACCCGCTCTGGAGCTGGCAGAAAAAGTGAAAAGATGGAGGGCGTAGCTATGAAGTTGCAGGGAAAAACGGCGATTGTAACTGGCGCGGCAGGCAATATCGGCCGTGCAACAGCTTTGCTGTTGGCGGCAGAGGGCGCCACTGTTATTGTAAGTGACATTAATGACGAAAAAGCGGCAGCTGTTACTGCAGAGATCATCCAGGCAGGTGGCCAGGCACTGACATGTATCACCGATGTGCGCGATAGCAAACAGGTCATATCCATGGTACAAACGACACTGGATAAATACAACGGCGTAGACATTCTAGTTAACAATGCCGGCGGCAGTGGTAATTTGATCGGCAAGATCACCCAATTTTGTGATTCTGAAGAGTCAACCTGGGATTTTGTGCTGGACTTGAACTTGAAAGGTACATTCATCTGTACTCGGGCGGTTCTTGACACCATGATCAAGCAAAAAAGCGGAAAAATCATCAACTTAGGGTCAGTGGCCGGCGTCAACGGCCTGATGACCCGGGTCGACTATTCAGCAGCAAAAGGCGGTATTATAGCGTTCACCAAAGCCCTGGCTATGGAACTGGGACCCTACCAGATCAATGTAAATTGCGTGTCTCCGGGTGCTATTCCCCATAAT
>JAAZFW010000507.1 GCA_012511525.1 Clostridiaceae bacterium | reverse complement strand
TCCCGGGCAGCTTTGGCCTCATCGTTACTGACTGCCAGCACCTCGCCGCCGGTCGCGGCCAGCGCGTCGTAGAGGCCTCCGACAGGTCCGTAAGGCGGCTTGCGGTTGGCCAGCACCTTGGCATACAATTGGCTGCTCAAGCGGCGGGCTTCGTCTGCCGCGTAGGTCTCGATGTCACGGCTCTTTTTCTGCCAGGCGTTATAGATCGGCAAAAACGGCCTGTTTTGTGACAGGCGCAAACTCATGACCCGATTGCCGAAGCGGCCGTCCTGGATCAGGCGCAGGTTGGCTTCGTAAGCGGCGATCGCCCCGGTGCCGCTGCCGATAGCCTGGTAATAGGCATCCGGAATTTCACCGATCGAAGTAACCGCCGACAGGACTGTCGTTCCCATCCCATCCCGTCGGGCGATGTTCTTGGCGCCGCCTTCAGGCTGGAACCCGTCCTGGCTGCAAAGCTCGTCCGCCAGCTGGATCGCGTCAAAATAGTCGCTGTCGTTGTCAGAGACGAGGATCTTGACCCAGGGACTGAGCGGCTTTTCCTGCCAGAGCTCGCTAAGGCTCATCCGCGGTACGACAACCACCAGCGGAATCCTGTTTTCGGATGCGACCTTGAGAAACGCGCGGGCCGTGTTGCCGGCGGAAGCCACCACCAGGATCCGGCGAGAGTCCTGCGGGTAACGCGCACAGACCGCGTAGGCTTCGCATTCCTTGAACGTGCCGGTGCTCATCGCCGCGCCCATTGCGGGCCAGTAACCAGAGAAGGTAATGTACAACCGTTCCAGGCCAAGCTTGCGGGCCAGGTTTTCGCTGCGGTATGTGACCGGATAGCCTTGTCCGGGCAGCATGCGGCTGACGGGCAGCCAGTCGGCAAAACGGAAGATGCCGGGGTTTTCCGGCCGCACCGTCAGCTGGCGATTGGCGTACTCGGCCCGGATCAGGGCCGGCTTGGCGTTGGCCGGATTGGCCAGCAAGAATCCGTCGTCATGCAGCAGGTCGCCTGTTCCAAGGCAGCGCACCTGGTACGTCTGGTTCATGTAGGGTCCTCCTTCGGTTCGATTCAATATTCGCGGTCACGCAGTCCCGGATAACGCTTGTCGAGATAGGTCTCGCGCGACAGGTTCAACCGGCCGATTTTCTTTTCCGGCTTGACCGGCAAAATCCACAGCTTGCGTTTGAACAGCGGGTTTTTAAACAGGTTCTTGATCGCCTTGCGTTTCTCGAGCGAATCCATGCAGGCACAGATGCAGCCGCGGGCGCCGCAGAGGGCGAAATAGCCGACATGGCCGCGGATATAGCGGTAGTAATGGATCATGGAATCGTCGGGGGCGCCGAACTTGCGGCCCCAGGTGCCGCCGGCGATGACATGGGTCAGCATGTAGGCTTCCTCTTCGGTCATGTCGGCCTGGGTGACATCGAGGGCAAAGTTGGGCAGGTCCTTTTTCAAAAACGGTGAGATGCGGTTGTTGAGCCCGTGGTGGGTCAGCGTGCAGCGGCCCATGTCCACATCGCCCCAGTGCAGCTTCTCCGAACCGACCTGGATGGATACATCCGGACGGTCCTTTTCCCGGGTGCGCGGAATGGCGTTGCCGGGGCAGTCTGTCACGCAGCGGCCACAGGAATTGCAGATGGTCCCGGTTGGCAGCACCGGATCCGGCTCCAGTTCGGCGTCGGTCAGGATCATGCCGATGCGTATGCGGGGGCCGAACTCAGGCGTCAGGAAGACCTTGCTGTGCCCGATCTCGCCCATTCCGGTCCCGGCCGCCATAATCCGGGCCGATAAGGCGACTTCCGGCGGCAGTTTGCCCGGGGCGAGCGGTTCCAGGCGGCCTGACACTTCCGGTCCGCCTGGATAATGGGGCATCGCTTCCCAGCCGAAATCCTCGATAAAGCAGGTCAGGGCATAGGTCAGACGCGGGCGGAAGATCGTGTTCAGGCGGTTGTAGGAATAGAACGTGTAGTTGTGCCAGTGCGTCCCTTCGATGATGCCGCGGTACGAGCCGCGCGGGATCCGCATGGCCAGGGTGATGACTGTCTTGCAGTCCGGGTAGAGGGTCAGCGGGCTGAACATGACCGGCGCATCCTTGTAACGGTCGACGCTGCCGATGCCGATGCAGTCGATGCCCAGTTCCCTGGCTTTTTCTTTAAGCAGTTTTGAGGTCAGTTCCATGGGGCACCTCCCGTCAATCCTGAACAGGCTTGCCTGCGCCGTCCAGCGCCGGCAAAGGCCGTCCGTCGGCATCCTGACGCCACGCCGGGCGCTTGCGCAGGGGCTGTTTGAAACGGTTCTCGACAAGACCTTGTTGGTTCAGGTGTTCGATGCAGGTGCGGCTGCAGAACATCGCCGTGCGGTCCGGCTGTCCGAGGCTGTCCACGGGACCCAAAACGCCATTGGGGCACTTTTTGCACCGTTCGAAATCAACCGTTGCGATTTCGAACGTTTTGGAGCAGATCTGGCGGGTGACGGTCTTATCTTTGTCAATCGCGCCCAACGGGCACAGGTCGGCGCATAACCCGCAATGGTCGCAGACGGTCCGATCCAGCAACGGATCCGACGACAGCGGGGCGTCGGTCAGGATCATGTGCCAGCGCTGGCGCGGCCCGAATCGGGGCGTCAGGATCTGGCCGTCAAACCCGATTTCCGCCAGGCCGCAGGCGACCGCGGCATAGGCAAAATCCACACCGGGCGACGACTTTCCGGGCATGACCGGCATCGCTTCCCAGCCGGCCCGCTCCAGGCAGTGGACCAGGTCAAAGGTACTTTGGGACAAGAAGGTGTCGTTCAGCCAGGACTGGCCGAACATGCTGTAATCGGCCAGGTTGGTGCCTTCCTCGACACCGCGCAGGGCTCCTCGGGTGATGCGGCGCCCGACCATGATCACGGTCTTGCCTTCCGGAAACAAACTGAACGGATTGGCTGCGCCGTCTAAGGCGGCAAACCGGTCCCGGGCGGCGAAGCCGATCAGATCGACCCAGGATTCGCCGGCTTGTTTCAGGATAGCCTGTTTTAGCTGTTCCATCGCAAAGCCTCCCTTCAAGGCAGACAGAAGGCAGGATGAATCTCATCCTGCCTTCCTCGCGCTCAGAGCAGATCGCCGCGGCGATTCTTTTTCCAGGGCTCCTGGGTGCGGAAGGCCCGCTTCATCTCGCCGATGCCGCGTTTTTCCAGTTCCGCCAGGCAGGTGCGGTTGCAGATGGCCGCATAGCGGTCCGGCTTGCCGGTCGGGTGCAGCCGGTTGGCCATCCCGCCGTTGGGGCATTTCTTGCACAGCTCGAAGTTGATCTCGGCCATTTCGAACGTTTTGCCGCAGATCGTGCGGGTAATGGTCTTGTCCTTGCTGATCGCGCCCAGCGGGCAGGCGTCGACGCAGGCGTTGCAGCGGGCACAGACCGATGTTTCCAATAACGGATCGGACTCCAGCTCGGCGTCCGTGATAATCATCTGGAAACGCTGGCGGTGGCCCAGCTGCGGGGTCAGGATCTCCTGGTTGAAGCCCAGCTCGCCCAAACCGCAGGCGACGGCCGCATAGTCGAAGTCCGGTGTCACGTTGGGGGCCGGACGCCCTCTGGCGACCGAAATGCCCATCGCGGTGGTCGACATCGGGTTGGGGAAAATCGGGCAGGCTTCCCAACCGGCGTCCTCGATAAAGCGGACCAGGTCATAGGTGGACTGGGCGACAAACTGGTTGTCCAGCCACGAATAGCCGAAGTTGCTGTAGGAATTGACATCGGTTCCATCTTCGACGCCGCGCAGCGTGCCGCGCGGGATCATCTGTCCGACCAGGATGACCGTATGTCCTTCCGGAAAAATGCTGAAGGGGTCGTGCTGCGGATCCAAACCGACAAAGCGGTCCCTAGCGGCAAAACCGACCAGATCGATTTGCAGGTCCTTGGCTTTCGCCTGGATAGCCTTCTTAAACTCGTTCATGCCATACCTCCTTGACCCGATATCGGTCAGTATTCATTTTTGCGCATGGATGGATCGCGCTTGTCCAAGTACTCTTCACGCCAGGCGTTGATGCGGCCGACCTTTTCCTTCTGCTGCCAGGGCAACATCCAGAGGGGGCGCTTGTAGAGCGGATTATGGAACAGGTTCTTGATCGCCTTGCGCTTCTCCAGCGAATCCATACAGCTGCAGATGCAGCCGCGCGCGCCGCAGATCGCGAAGTAGCCGACATGGCTCAGGACGTACTTGTAATAATGGATAATCGAGTTGTCCGGCTGGTCGTAAACCGATCCCCAGGTGCCCTGGGCGATGGTATAGGTCATGCGATATGCCTCTTCCTCGGTAATGTTCATGTTCTGCACGTCCATCTCGAGGTTGGGCAGGTCCTTTTTCAGGAACGGCGAGATCCGGTTGTTGAGGCCATGGTGGGTCATCGTGCAGCGGCCCATGTCGACGTCTCCCCAATGGATGTCCTCGCCGCCGACGTTGATGTGCAGGTCCTTGTCAATCGTCCGGGCCGGCGGAATCGCCTTGCCGGGGCAGTCGATCACGCAGCGGCCGCACTGGTTGCACAGCGTGCCCGGCTTGATGATCGGGTCGGGCTCCAGCTCGGCGTCGGTCATGATCATGCCCAACCGGACGCGCGGTCCGAACTCGGGCGTCATGAACACTTTGGCATGGCCCATCTCGCCCAGACCGGCGCCGACGCCCATGATGCGCACGCTCATCGCGACATTGGGCAGCTTGCCCGGCGCGACCGGTTCGCCTTCGCCCATGCGCTCACAGACGGCCGGATAGTGCGGGATGGCTTCCCAGCCCATGTCCTCGATAAAGCAGGCCATGGCGTAGGTCAGCTTGGGGCGGAACAGCGTGTTCAGGCGGTTGTACGAGTAGAAGGTGTAGTTGTGCCAGTGGGTGCCTTCGATGATGCCGCGGTACGAGCCGCGCGGGATGCGCATGGCCAGCATGATGACCGACTTGCACTCCGGAAAATAGTTTTTCGGGTTCATCAGGGGCGGCGCGTCCTTGTAGCGGTCGATGCTGCCGATGGCGATGCAGTCGATGCCCAGTTCCTTCGCCTTGTCCTTGATCATTTGCGACGTCAGTCTCATTTTTGGCCTCCTTCGACGATTTCGACAACCTCGCCGAACTCGTTCTTGCCCCATGCCTGGCGTTTGCGGAACCCTTGTTCAAAGACATTGTCGAGCCTCTTGGCCCGGTCGAGTTCGTCGACGCAGGTCCGGACGCAGAGCGCCGCCAGGCGGTCGACACCGTCGCGGCCAGGCACGGCGCCGTTCTTGCAGATGGCGCATTGCTTCCAGTCACAAGAGGCGACGGGCATCTTGATGCCGCAGATTTCGATTTCTTCGATCTTGGCGCCGTCCAGGGCCTGGAGCGGGCAGATGCTGATGCAGCGGCCGCAGCGCGTGCAGACCGGCTTGTCCAGCAGCGGGTCCGAAGACAGTTCGGCGTCGGTGAGGATCATGGCAAAACGCTGGCGCGGACCGAAACGCGGGGTCAGCACCT
>JAAZFW010000506.1 GCA_012511525.1 Clostridiaceae bacterium | reverse complement strand
CGGATCAGCCAGGCCTGCTCATGCTGTTCACCGGCAAAAGGCGTCTTGCGCTGCAGATATTTCAAGAATACATCCTGAAAAACATCCTCGACATCCTCTCGCCGCTTCAGGTAGAGAAAGCAGATCCTGCGGACCTGGTCGGCATACCGCGCCAAGGCCCGGTCAATATCCTTCTCCCACTGCGCATCCGCTGCGACCATCCACACAACCTTTCTAATTGGTATACGCGCCGGCCGGACGATCCTTGCACTTTTTTGGCTATTGGCAAAAAATTCGTCATTTACCACAAACGCAAGAACGATTCATTAGGCAACATGTCTTACACAATCCAGCCGAATCAGGCCATGTGCTCCAGCATCTCCGGCCGGATCTCGAAGGACAGAAGACCCTTGACCAGGCAGTTGTGCGTCTGTACGATGGCGTTGGCCCCCAGCCGCTTGCGTCCGTTCAAGGTATGGCCGCCGGCGACATGCGAGGTCAGGACAACGTTCGGGAGCGAGCGGAACGGGTGATCGGCGGCCGGCGGTTCAGGATCGGTCACGTCGATGCACGCCTGGATCCGTCCGGTTTGCAGTTCCCTGATCAGGGCTGGCTCGTCGATCAGCAAGCCGCGCGCGGTGTTGATCAGCAGGGCGCCGTCTTTAAGGAGCGGCAGATTGCGGCTGTTCAGCAGATGGCGGCAATCCGGATTGGCCGGTGCGTGAAGTGAGACCACGTCACACGCCGCCAGCAGCGCGTCCAGTTCCATCCAGGTGACATTCCAGCGGCGCATTTCGGCCGGGCAGACATAGGGATCCCAGACCCGGATGTCGCAATCGAAGAATTTGAACAGCCGGATCACTTCCCTGCAGACCGACGAGAAGCCGATCAGGCCGATCTTGAGGCCGTTCAGCCGACGTGTCGCGTGGACGTTGGCCTCGCCGCCCAGCCATTTTCCGGCCCGCGTGGCGGCCGCGTTCTCCCACAACCGGGAGAGCGATGTCAATGTCAGGGCCAGCACGGTCTGGGCCACGTCCTCGGCGATCACCGGGGCGTTGCTGGTGACGCGGCAGCCGGTCTGCCATAGTTCAGGCGGAATCAGGTTCCGGATGCTGCCGGCCGCGTGGGCGACCAGTTTCAGATTCGGCGCGGCCGCAAGCATCGCCGGTGTGAGCGGCGGTGTCCCCCAGCAGGTGATGCAGGCGTCAGCACCGCGGATCAGCTCCAGCATTTTGTCTGCCGTGAGGACCTCCGGCAAATTCCGCGGGTCGTTAATCGCGGCAAAACGCCTGAGATCCGCCAGGTCTTCTTCGGCAAAAATGCTCTCGGCCATCGGCCGGGTCAACAAAATCGCTACCTTGTACATCCCTTAACCCTCCTCTTCCGACAGGCTGTCCCGCAAGTCGCGCAGATAAGCAGCATCCTGGGCCAAATATTCCAGCACCCGGTCCGTCTCGCTGTACTCGGCCGGCATGCAAAGAACCCCGCGATAACCGCGCTTAATGGCATAGGTCAGGGCCCGTCTCCAATCGGCGGCGCCTTGCCGGGCCGGCGTGAAAACCGGCTTGAACCGGGCTTGCTCGTCGGGCCCGTCAGGATTGACGCGCGCAAAATACGCGTTCTTGAAGTTCATCAGCAGCAGGTAGTCCCACAAGATATCCAGGGCCTGCTCGGGCAGTTCGCCGGCCAGGGCGCTGTGCGCGGCATCCCAAATAGCGCCGATCCAATGCGGGTCGAAGCCTTCGAGCACATGGCGCAGCTCCATGCTGGAAAAGACGCCCGAACCGATATGCTGCTGGACGCCGAGCTTGACCTGGTAGCGCTCGCAGAGCGGTAGCAGTCTGGCCAGCTCCCTTTTCCAGGTTTGCTCGGCTTCCAGGTAACCTGCTCCGGGCGGCGTGCCCAGCATGATGCGCAGCAGCGGCACACCGGCCTCCTGGCAGGCCGCGAAGGTTTCCTCGCGCGTGTCGCTGGCGACACTGGCAATCGCCAGGTCATACTGCGCCAGCGTTTTGGCCAGCCGGGGCAAGTCACGCCGGGCAAATTCCGGATCGGCCTGGTACCCGGCGCGCAAGGGAAACTCGATCGCGTCAAAGCCAAGCCGACGCGTTTGTTCGCCGAGCTCGTCGGGGGAAAGATCCTTCCAGGGCTTGGTGAAAACGGACAAGGCAAGTGGTTTCATAACGGCCTCCCGTACAATCAAGATATTCCCATTATACCAAACGGCGTCGATTGCATCTGCATGAAGCACGCGGTACAATTGGCGCATTGACGAGACGGGGGCCGCGTATGACAGCTGAAAACAATCAGAAAAAGGCTCTGCCCACAGGTCCGCTGGCGATCCTGGCGGCGGCTCTGCTCTGGAGCATGGCCGGGCTGCTGATCAAGTACCTCGACTGGCCGCCCCTGGCGATCGCGTCGGCACGCAGCCTGCTGGCTTCTCTGGTCTTCCTGGTTTTTTTCCGCCGGCGTCTTTGGGTCCGCCCGAACCGTGTGACCTGGCTGTCCGGCATGGCCCTGATGCTGACACAGGTCCTGTTCGTGGTCGCCAACAAGCTGACCACCGCGACCAACGCGATCATGCTGCAGTATACGGCGCCGGTCTTCGTCGTGCTGATCGGTGTCGCCTTCTACCGCACCCGCCCGAATCGCCGCGAGATTGTCGCCCTGGTCTGGGCCATGGCCGGCGTGGCGCTGTTCTTCGCTGAGAAGCTGGACGCCGGCGGGATGGCCGGCAACCTGATCGCCGTTTTCACAGGCCTGACCTTCGCCGCTGTCTTTGTCCTGAACAGCAGGCCGGAATGCCAGGTGCCCGCGGCTTTACTGATCGGACAGATCGGGACCTTCCTGGTCGGTTTGCCGCAGCTGCTGCTCCTGGCGCCGGGATCCTGGAACAGCCGGTCGCTGCCGGCCATCCTGATCCTCGGGTTTTTTCAGCTGGGGCTCGCCTACCTGCTGTTTCAGGTCGGCATCCGGCACACCCGCCCGCTCAACGCCAGCCTGCTGGCGATTGTCGAGCCGCTGATGAGCCCGGTCTGGGTGTTTCTCGTTCTGGGCGAAAAGCCAGGGCTTCTGGCCCTGGCCGGGGCGGTCGTGATCATCTCCGCCGTCGTCTTTCTCAACACCAGCAAGATCGCGCCGGCCGAGAAACCTAGGGACTGCTCATCAATAAGTAGCTCTATAGGTTCTCCGAGAGATTGACCTGACTCGTCAATCTCTCGAAAAAAGAGCTGCTAATTTCTTATCAGTCCCTTAGTTCCCGCACTCAATGCTGATTTCGGTAAAGATGTGCAAAACGTCGTCGACGGTCAAGGAGGCCTTTTCGACGCCGGCCTTCTCATAGATAACCCGGCCTTCGTTCATCATGATCAGGCGGCTGCCGTATTCGACCGCATAACGCAGGTTGTGCGTGACCATCATCGCGGTCAGGTGCTTTTCCCGGACGACCTTGTCCGTCAGGACCATGATCGTCTCAGCCGTCTTGGGATCGAGCGCCGCCGTGTGCTCATCCAAAATGAGAAAGTCGACCGGGGTCAGCGTCGCCATGATCAGGGCAACCGCCTGACGCTGGCCGCCGGACAGGGATTCCAGCTTGACATCGAGCTTGTCCTCCAGGCCTAGGCCCAGCGAGGCAAGCTGCTCGCGGTAATAGGATCGGCGCTTCTTGTTGATGCCGGCCGTCAGGTTGTAGCGCCGTCCCTTGTTGTCTGCCAGGGACATGTTCTCCAGGATGGTCAGGCTGGGGCAGGTTCCCATCGCCGGATTCTGGTAAACCCGGCCGATGCGGCCATAACGCCGGTAATCCTGCTGGCGGATAATGCTTTCCCCGCCGATCAGGACATCGCCGCCTTCGATCGGGATGCTGCCGCAGATGATGTTCAAAAGGGATGTTTTGCCGCTGCCGTTGCTGCCGACAATCGAGAGGAACTCGCCATCTTCCACCGTCAGGCTGAAATTCTCGAACAGGCACATTTCCGTGACGGTGCCGGGGTTGTAGATCTTGGTGATGTTCTTGAGCTCAAGCATGGGCCTTGACCCCTCCCTTCCGGGCGTGGCCGAAGACCAGGATCCCTAAAAACAGCACGGCGGTGACGAGTTTAAGCAGGTTGGCCGGCAGCCCGATGCTGATGGCGATCTGGATGCAGCCCTTGTAGAGGATGCTGCCGACCAGGACAGCTGTCGTGCCTTTGACAAAGCCCATCGAACGGAACAGGGTCGTCCCGATGATGACCGTCGCCAGGCCGAAAACCACCTGGCCGGTCCCCATGGTGCTGGAAAAGGCGCGCTGCTCGTGGCAGACGATGGCGCCGGACAGGGCCACCAGGGCGTTGGCAATCACCAGACCGGTGATTTTTACCAGGCCCTTGTCCTTGGCCAGCGAGGTGACCAGGACGCTGTTGTCGCCGACAGCCCGCAGCAGCAAGCCGTTCTTGGTCTTGAGGTATACGTCCAGAACGAGCTTGCCGAGCAGGGCGATCAAAAGCGACACGATCAGCTTGCGGTAAATCAGGGGCAGGGCGCCCAGCAGGGCCATGACCGGGCCGGCCGTGAAGATCGTGCTGGCGGCGCGCTCGACGGTCATGTTGGATCCGGCGATCTGCAGGTTGATCGAAAACAGCGCCGTCATGGTGATGATACCGGCCAAAAGGTCGCGCACATGGAGACGAACATGGATCAGGCCGGTCACCAGGCCGGCCAGTGCGCCGATCGCGATCGCGATCAGCAGCGTCAGGTACGGGTCGGCACCCCGGGTGAGCAGGACGGCGGTGACGGCAGCACCCAGCGGGAAACTGCCGTCGACCGTCAAATCCGGGAAATCGAGGATCTTGTAGGTAATGTAGACCCCGTACGAGAGCAGGGCGTAGATCAGGCCCTGTGTCAGGGTGCTGATGGCAAGGTCGAGCAAAACATTCATGATGAGCCCTTTTCTATGCGTCCTTGGCTTCGGTCATGCGCGCCGCGACATCGGCCGGCACGGTCAGGTTCATTTCCGCGATCGCCTCCGAATTGACATAGATGCCGTATTCGCTGATCACTTCGTAGGGAATCTCGGACGCCTTGGCCTCGCCTTTGAGGATCCGGGCCGCGATCGCGCCCGTCTGGCGGCCCAGCTGGTAGTAGTCGATGCCCGCAGCGGCGACGCAGCCGATCTTGACCTGCTCGACTTCGCTGCCGTAGACCGGTATGCCGGCTTCGTTGGTCTTTTCCAGGATCGAAGGCAGGACGCCGACGACGGTGTTGTCGGTCAGGTTGGAGAAGCAGTCGACTTGCTTGGCAATCAGGGAATCGGCGGCTAAGGTGACTTCGGACTGGGCGG
>JAAZFW010000069.1 GCA_012511525.1 Clostridiaceae bacterium | reverse complement strand
CGTTATCGCTGGCGTTGCGGCCGTTGTCGGCTGGTCTGTCACCTGTGTTTCCGGCCCGTTTGTCGGTGCTGCGGCTGTAGGCGATGCCTGCGGTGTCACTGCCTGGGTCGGAACCTGACTCGTCGGTTCGGGTTCCGGCGTAACTGTCGGTGTCGGCGTCGGCTCTTGGGTGATGCTGCTGATAAACGCTTCGGAACCAAACGTCAGGGCCGATGACAGCGAGCCGTTTGCGGCGACCAGCAGCCTGGCGACGACATACCCAAAACTGTCCGGATCGATGGTCAGCAGGCCGTCTGTCGCCAGAGCGGTTTCCCCCTGCATGGTATGGACTTCCCAGTCGACGAGACCGCCTGAGCCAAAGATAAAGGTCTGGCCGCCGCCCGTCAGGGCCTGCAGCCCCAGGACTACCTGGGTCTTCTGGTCATCGGCAACGGTCAGGTTGCACCCGTCCGCAATCTGCCAGCTGCGCGTCGCGGTTGTGGCAGGACTCATAACCAGACGGACTGAAGCCAGGTCCGCCAATCCGGGATGGAGGATCCGGATTTTGGCCCGGCTGGTGTTGCCGGCATCGTCGCTGAACATCAGTTCCAGGTCGTGACTGGCCTGACCAGCATCCAGCTGGACTGGCAGTTGGAAAACACCATCCGCCGAAACGGTTCCGCCGGCCGCCCCAATGGTCTTGTCCGCGATAACCGGCTCGTTGTCCACCATGAGGGTCAGGCGGCTGTCCGGATCGCAGACCCCGGTCAGGGCCAGCCTGCCGTCCGGCGCGAAGAAGCTGCCGTTGACCGGAGAGGACAGCAGCAGGACCGGCGGTGTCGTATCCACCGAGAAGACCTGGTCGAGGAGAAAACTGTCCCCATCCGTGTCGGTTCCGCTGAGGCGCAAGGTGTGGTCGCCGTCAGCAAGGCCGCTTAATGCGATGGTCAGGCTGTCTGTCGTCTGGAAGCTGCCTGTGGCGGCGTTGCCGTCGAGATACCAAGATCCGCTGACAGGCGTGTCCGCACGGAGCAGGTAACGGATGTTTTTACTCCGGAACGTGTCGTAGAGCACGGGCATTTGGCTCGGCAGGCCCTGGCTGTCGGTGCTCCAGACGGTCCGGACCAGGTGGCTGCAGGCTGTCAGGCAGGAGAGGGTCACCTCGGGCGGTGTCGCATCGCGCAGAGCAAGGGCGTTCGAGAACGTTTCAGGCCCGGCCACCGTATAGGCGATCGTCTGACCGTCCGGCAGATAGACATAGTTGTAGGGCACGACGCCGACCTGGTAAGTCTGGCCGGGTTCGAGGCCGAACCAGGAGGGAACGAGCCGGCCGTCCGCCGTCTGCTCCAACCGCTGGCAGTTGCCGCCCACCGACAGGTCAGGCACCTGCAGCTTTCCGTCTGGATCGGGCTCTTTATCCCGGGTCAGCTGGCTGATGTCCGTCGGAGTCCGGCTGCCTGTTATCGGGTCGCAGGTGTAGACGTTAAGCAGATAGCCGTCACAGGCGGTGCCGCCGCGACTGTCCGTCCGGTTGTCGTTGCCGGTGTCGTCGATATCGACCGCAAAGGTCAGGTCGCCGCTGTTGCGGATCGTCACCGCGGACAATCCGGCTGGCTCGTCCGGATTGGCAACCCGAACCCGCTCCGCGGACAGGACCCGGCCGCTGGACAGGCCCTCCGAGCTGTAGACCGCCTTGACCACGTAGTTGCCGGCCGCCAGGTCGCTGGGCAGCGGATAGGACTGTCGAAGCGGCGAAGATGCCCGGTACAAGATCCAGGACGGGACCGTTCCCAGGAACGTGCCGACGGCCGCGGGATCTGCAGCCAACGCCTGCTCTTCGACCAGGTAGAAGCTGATGCTGCTCATGTCGGTAAAGCGGCCGCTGACCGACAAGCTGAGGCTATCCCCGGCTGTCGCGGTCAGCGCGCTCTCCACACGGACACTCTCGACAGACGGCAGGGCTGCGACATCGTACAAGACGAGATCGGCGGCGACCGGTGTCGCAATCGACCAGGTCCGGTTGAAGCTGGCCGCGTCGGTCAGCGTAAAGGCCAGCGTCCCCGTTCCCGCGTCGGCGTCATAGGTCAGGTTGGCGTTGGCCGTGTCGGCATTGCCGGCACCGCCGTTCGCGGACGCGTCGAAAAGATCGAGCCGGAAGGTCGTGACCGGGCTGGTCGCCTCGTCGCGGATCCGGATCTGGTTGGCCAGAATCTCGGCTTCGGCACGCGAACCAGCTGCGAAGCGCAGCGTGACGATCGAGGACTCGCCGTTCCATGCGCCCAGCCGGACCGTGTGATTCAGCTTGTCGATCGTCGACTGGACCGTTGCCGTGGTCGAACCCAGCAGCGTTACGCCGCCCGGGTCAGGAGATCGGCTGTCCAGTTTTGAAACGACTTGGGTCGGTGCGGATACATGGACGTTGCTGCCGACGCGCATATACAAGGTTTCGCCGCTTGCGGCATCCCTGTAAAGGGGGATGTCCTCAGCGATGCCCGTTTTCCCGGTTTCGTCGATCAGGGCAAGCAGTTCCGGGAAGGTCGGGCTCGCAACCCCGTCACCGCTGCCAAAATCGATGTCGCCGCCCCAATAGTAAGTGATGCCCAGCTTGATGCCGATGACGCTGAGCACGCCCCAGATACGCTGGTTGTTGACCCCCAGTTCCACGCCCCCGATCGTCATGCCTCCCACGACCGGCACGGCTTCCGGAATACCGATCATGGCCCGGATGAAGAACTCCACGAAATTCTGGTAGGTGGCGTCGTTGACCACGACCAGGTATCCCGAGCCCTTGATGATGCCCAGCAGATCGGCGGAAACCGCCGCGATGAAATTGAACTTCGGATACCATTCGAAGCCCAGCACCGCCTTGTTCAGGATTTTCAGGTCGGTTGCCTTGAGCGTGACATTGGATGCGGTCAGGCTAAGGCCGCGCAGGCTCAGGCTGAGGTCGGTCCGGGCTGACAGCACCTTGAGAATATCGAAGGATGCGCTGAGCAAAAGTTTCAGCGGCGGCACGCCGGACGAGACGAATATCGTCTTGTACAAGTCGGAGAAACCACCGCCGCCGCCGGTGATCCAGAGCACACCGAACCCGTCGACGTTGATGCCGGGTTCAAAACCGGACACGAAGAAATAGAGTTTGTCCGGGATCGGAAATCCGTTGTAGCCGACCAGGCCAATATCGAACTCCATCTCGATCGTCGTGAATTTCATCGAACCGCTGACCCCGAGCGACCAGCCGTTGACGGTCGCGATCGAGAGCTTGCCTTTCATGGTCGGCATCGCTTCGACATACGGGGGCAGGGCAACCTCCACCTCACAATTGAACCCGAGGTAACCCTCGCCGCAGCCGTAGAGGATGTCGTGGACCATAACCTTGCCGGTTTTCTCATCCGTGACTTTGGACTCTTCCGCCGGTTCGTCGCCCAACAGCTTGCCGTTGAAGTCCAGGCCGTTCCAGCGGTTGCGCATCAACGTGCCGTTCTGGTCCTCGGTGTTCATCCAGGCGACCATCGAATCCCAGTTTTTCTCCTCGGTCGTCTTGGATCGCTGCGGAATCAGAAAGCTCAGGTCTAAAGCCGCTGAAAAGGACAGGACATGTCCGGCGACCGGGTACCGGGCATCCAGGTCGGATACTTTGCTCGGCCAGCTGCCGGTTTCCTCATCGTCGCTGTACATCACGCCCAGGGCGCCGTAGGAAAGGTTAAAGATCATGCCGCCGATCGTCTGGGCCACGCCCAGGCCGCTGGGCCAGATCAGGGTGATCGTTTTGCCTCCAAAGCCGCCCAGCCGCTCACCTGAGTTGTTGTAGGGAATCAGGCCGTACTCGTCGCCGTTCTCGATCGCCGTGAACGCCGCGTAACCGGACCAGATCAGGGAACGCTCCTGGGATGTGTAGAGGCTGCCGTCGAAATCGACGCAGATCGACTGATCGATGCCGACATCGTCGTAATAGACGCTCACCGTACCGTCTTCGAAATCGATGCAGTTGTTGACCGTGACCAGGTTGTTGGCCGTCGCTGTCGCGCCGTTATCGGTCGACTTGCCTGACACGGCTGTCAGGCGCACCGGCCCTTCGGCGTTTTGGGCTTCAGCTGTGAAGTCTCCCCGGAATGCCAGCAGCACTTCCTGGACATTGGCCGCGTCGGCGGCAAAGGCCTCCTCCGTCTTGTACGTCCGGATCTTGTACTCCATGCTGTTGTAAAGGCCGTTCTTAAGCTGGACAACCGCGACGATCCCATAGCTGTCGTGTTTGTACTTGCGGTCGTCGCTCATGACGGCACGCAGGGCCGGCGCAGTCAGGTGCTTGGGGATGCCGGCCGGGGGATCGGTCCAGTCAAAGGCTAACGTGTAAGATCCGGCCGGCATGGTTTCGGTCAGCGTAATGTCCATCACGTTGGTTTCCGGGAACGCGATGTTGTCGGCGGGGATGGTAAACCGCGATTGGCTTTCTGAACCGTCCGCCGCTGCCGTATACGTGGCTGACAAGGTATAGCGGCTTTTGTCCGCGAGCATGTTGAAGTTGGTGCCGCAGACTGTCAGGTGGCGTGTTCCCTCGTTGTAGACGATTTGCGGTTCCAGGCTGGTGAACAGGACCGATGGCAAATTGCCGTTTCCGCCCGGGCAAAGAATATACAAGCTGGCAGAACCGAGCAGGTTTTCCTGGAGCAGCTGACCCTGGGCGGTCTCCGGCAGGCTGAACACCTTGAATGTGATCTTGCGGTAGCTTGCCTGGTCGTCGACCGCCGCCCGGAAATAGAAGCGGGTGGTCTGCGTTTGCCCGACCGCGAAATCCAGGTATTCGATCTGGTAAGGACTCAAGGGGCTGACCGGGTAGCCCAGGTCGTGGCCGAAGCTGTCCAGCGG
>JAAZFW010000505.1 GCA_012511525.1 Clostridiaceae bacterium | reverse complement strand
GCAGCTGGGCGTCCGGGTCCTGTACGGGATTGAACTGGGCTACCTGCCCCATCTCGACAAGCTGTACGGCCGTTTGGCCCTGCGCTACCCTTTCGACGCGATCATCATGTCGCTGCACATCCTGGACGGCGAAGACCCGTACAGCGACCAGGCCATCTACCTGCGCGGAAGGCAGCACGTCTACGGCCGTTACCTGGATGTGCTCGCCCACATGGTTGACGCCTGTCCCGATTGGGACATCCTGGGCCATTTTGACTACATCAGCCGCTACGCGCCCTGGGAAAACCGCAAGCTGTCCTTCGCCGAACAGCCGGACCGCTTCGATCACCTGCTGCGGCGCCTGGTCGCGGCCGGTAAAACGCTTGAAATCAATACGGCCACCGTCCGGGTGCTGCGCGACAGCGGCTATTCGAAGGCCGATGCCTGGCCGGATCCGGCAATCCTGTCCCATTACCGGTCGCTGGGCGGTGACCGGGTGTGCCTTTCGAGCGATGCGCACGATGTTAAAACTGTCGGCAAATTGCTTCGCGAGGGCCTGGATTGGCTGGGCGCGCAGAGTTTTTCTCACATAACCAGGATCGAAAAAAGACAAGCCGTCATGACGTCAATCTGACATATCGTCCATGATGATGCCGCCGGCAAGGATCAGCCGGTCCTCGTAGAGCACACAGGACTGGCCTGGTGCCGCCAGGGCGGTGGGCTGATCGAAAACGACCGATAAGGTTTTGTCCGGCAGGAGCCAGGCCGATGCGGCCACTTTGGCTGCCGAACTGCGCACTCTGGCCAGCACCCTATGCCCGTCATCGAGCCGGGCGGCGCCCGACCAGGCGATATCGGCGAGCCGGATCCGCCTGCGGAACAGGAGGCCGTAGGGGCCTACGACCAGCGTGTTGGTGCCGGGCTGCTTGGCCAGCACGAACAACCGCTCGGTCGTGCGTACCTCGAAACCTTTACGCTGGCCGACCGTGTAATGCAGCAAGCCTTTGTGCCGTCCGATCGTCTTCCCGTCCGGGTCGACAACAGGCCCGGGGTCAAACAGGCGGCCGACCGGCACATGGCGCCTTGCGGCTTCACGGCGGATCAGGGCGGGGTAATCGCCATCCGGGATAAAGCAAATGTCCTGGCTGTCAGCCTTTTGCCCCAGGCTATGGCCGTCGGCGGCAATCAGGCCGGCTTGAACGGCCTTTTCGCGCACCGCGTCTTTCTGCCAGTCTGCCAGCGGCAGGAGCAGGCGGGAGAGCAAATCCTGACCGAGGCGGTAAAGAAAATAGGTCTGGTCTTTGCGGCCGGCGTCGGTCTGGACCAGGCCGAGCCGGTTGTCCGTGGTCCGCCGGACGGCGGCGTAGTGGCCGGTGGCGATCCAGCGGGCTCCCAAACGGTCCGCGGCTTCCCGCAGCAGGTCGAACTTGACTGTCGGGTTGCAGAGCACGCAGGGGTTGGGGGTCAATCCGGCCAGCCAGGCGTCGACGAACGCGTCGACCACCTGCGTGCGGAACCGGTCACGGACATCGATCGCCTCGAAGGGGATCACCAACTGGCGGCAGACGGCGCGGCTGTCCTCCAGGGCCTGGCAGGTGGCATCGTCGGTCAGCAGGAAAATGCCGCTGACCGAAAAGCCTTGCTCGCGCAGCAAAAAAGAAGCGACGGAGCTATCGACCCCGCCGCTCATGCCGACGACAACGTGGCGGTCAGCCGCGGACATCGGGTCAGGTGGCATCGTGGGCGTCCTCGTCGAGCTTGTCAAAGAAATGGCGGTTTTCGTCGGTCAGCAGGTTGTTCTTGATGAAATATTCCTGCAAGGCGGCCTTGACGGCCTGCTCGGCCAGCAGCGAACAGTGCATCTTGATCGGGGGCAACCCGTCCAGTGCTTCGGCGACCGCCTTGTTGGTCAGTCGGAGCGCTTCGTCGAGCGTCTTGCCCTTGATCATCTCGGTCGCCATCGAGCTGGTGGCGATCGCGGAACCGCAGCCGAAGGTTTTGAACTTGGCGTCGACGATGATCCCGTCTTCAATTTTAAGCGTGACCTTCATGATGTCGCCGCACTTGGCGTTGCCGACCGTGCCGGAGGCGTCGGCGTTATCGATTTCACCGACGTTGCGCGGGTTCATGAAATGGTCCATGACTTTTTCGCTGTACTGCATGCTGTTACACCTTCCTGTCCGGCGATCAGGCGCCGGTTTGGTTTTTTTCTTCGTAGAGCGGCGACATGGCCCGCAGGCGGGCCACGATCTTCTCGAGGTCTGCGGCCAGCCGCCGGAGGTCTTCAGCCTGGGTGCTGTGCCCCAGGGTGACCCGCAGCGAACCGTGGGCGATCTCGTGGGGCAGGCCGATCGCCAACAGGACATGGGAGGGATCCAGTGAGCCTGACGTGCAGGCCGATCCGCTCGAGCAGGCATAGCCGAAATGGTCGAGCATCAGCAGGATCGACTCGCCCTCGATGAATTCGAACGAGAAATTGACATTATTGGGCAGGCGCTGCGTCGGATGGCCGTTGAGGCGCGTATGCGGGATACGGGCCAGCACATCCTGGATCAGCTGGTCCCGCAGTCCGGTCAGCTGACGGTTCATCGCGGGCATTTCCGCCACCGCCAGTTCGAGTCCGCGCGCCAGGCCAACAATACCGGGCACGTTTTCGGTGCCGGCGCGGCGGTTGCTTTCCTGGGCGCCGC
Organism: Clostridiaceae bacterium; assembly: GCA_012511525.1. Classification (GTDB taxonomy): domain Bacteria; phylum Bacillota; class Clostridia; order Saccharofermentanales; family UBA5734; genus JAAYBY01. Next base: position 924 of record JAAZFW010000505.1, on the reverse strand, counting down.
CGTCGAGCAAATTGGCGAGGCGCACACCGCGGCGCACATAGAGGGCACCGACGCCCTTGGGGGCGTAGAACTTGTGCCCGGAGATCGAAAGCAAATCAACGTTCAAGGCGGCGACATCGATCGGCAGCGCACCGGCCGCCTGCACCGCGTCGGTGTGGAACAGCACTTTGTGCTCCCGGCAGATGGCCCCGATCTCGCGGATCGGCTGGATGGTGCCGATTTCGTTGTTGGCCATCATGATGCTGACCAGGATCGTGTCGGGCCGCAGCGCGGCGCGCACCGCTTCGGGTGACACCAGGCCGTCGCCGTCGACCGCGACCGTTGTGATCTCGTAGCCCTGACGGGCCAGCGCGTCGCAGCTATGCAGCACGGCGTGGTGCTCGATGCGGGATGTGATGATATGGCGCCCCTTCCCGCCAAGCGCTTGAGCCGCGCCCTTGATGGCCCAATTGTCGGATTCGGTGCCGCCGGAGGTGAAGAAAATCTCACGCGGATCGGCGTGCAGGCACGAGGCGACGGTTTGGCGCGCCTGGTCGACCAGGCGGCGGGCTTCCTGGCCGGCCTTGTAAAAGGACGACGGGTTGCCGTACTGCCGGCCGAAAACCGGCAGCATGGCATCCAAAACTTCCGGTCGAACCGGTGTGGTTGCCGCGTGATCCAGATAGACGCGTTTGACGTCGCTCATGCTGTCATCTCCCTTAATAGCATACAATCGATACTCTAAACCGATGCCGGGGCAGCAGACGTAACATCCGTTACCTGGCCGGTTAATTCCTATTAAATAAATATGAATTATACAAGCGCGCACGTCCGGCAAGGTCGAACCGGCATGCGGCATGATGATCACCCGGGCGTCGGGGCCGAGTGCGTCCAGGGCGTCCGCGATCGCCGTCTCCAAATCCTGGTAGGGTTTCATGAAGGTTC
>JAAZFW010000504.1 GCA_012511525.1 Clostridiaceae bacterium | reverse complement strand
GATAGCCTGAAGGTCCGTCTCGACAAGCACGTGTTTAACCCGGATGCCAGCAAGGTACACGCCGACAATCCCCTGATCGCCTTCGCCCTGGCCGAGCAGGCCGGCGTGGGCACGATCGGCGACAGCTTCACGACAGCTGAGTTCGGCGACCGGGTCATGGTCGGCGCCATCGCCACCGACGCGACGCTGGACACCTTAAGACCTAACCAGGTGACCACCTGCCGTCCGCCGAAAAAGCCGGCCAGCGCATCCACCCTCAAACAGACCCTGTGGGCCAAGGCCACGGCCAATCTTGTTTCCATGTTCGGCGTCGCCGATGCAGACGCTTTTGACGCGACGGTCGCCAAGCTGCGCGAACTGGTCGATGAGGAAGATCTGGGCAAGACGATCGTGGACAACAACATTGAGTCCCCGTACCATGGCAAATGGATCTCAAAGATCGTCAAGGAGGACATCAGGCTCAGGACACCGATAGATTACCTGCCCGACGCCAAGTCGGTCATCGTGCTGGGCATGCACATCCCCCAGGTGATCCTTGACAACGCGGGCCTGGAAAAGAGCCGCCAGATCGGCACGTACGGGTTCTATGTCTACCAGACTGTCTTCGAGCTCTATTATGCAGCCGTCGAGCTGTGCACCTACCTGAACAAACTCGGCTACAAGACGCGCATCAGCGGCAACCTGCTCGGCATCGGCTCCAAGACCGACTCGCCGCGCGGCTTGCTGCCTGACTTCCGCTGCAACGCGATCGAGGCGGTCGCCGCCGGCCTGGGCGAGCTGGGCATCAACGGCGGCCTGGTCCATCCCGAGTATGGCGCCTCCACCCGCCGCATCACGATCGTCACCGACGCGGAGCTGCCGGCCGACGCCGTGCAAGCGGACGGTTCGCTGTTCGCCAAAACCAAATCATGCATGGATTATTGCCCCAACCAGTGCTTCAAGGGCATCTGTGTCGACCTGCCAGTCGCCGGGACCACCGTCCCGTACCCGCTGATCTGGCGCAACCGCTGCGACTGGGCCAAGAAGTACTCGCTGACGGCAGCCGAAGGGCCGGCCCTGATCGGCAACATGACCCATGTCGACCTGCCGCATGACGGGGATCCTTCGTTTGAGGAAATCGCCCGGGCCTGCACCGAAAAGGATGAAATCCTGAAACACAGGACGGTGATTCTCGAGCCGTGCCTGCGCCATTGCCCCAAGGTCTGACCGCGCCTGTCAGGCTAAAAGGAAACGGACCGGAATCCCTTGCGGGAAACCGGTCCGTTTTTTGCTGTACAAGAAAGGTTTCAGTCCGGGACCGCGACCCAGGTGCCCGGCCGGGCGACGGCTTTGAGTGCGGCTTCGCGCATGGCCATGGCGGCGCAGGTTTCCCGGGCAGGAACGGGCGGTTTGCCGGTCGCAAAAAAGCCCAGCAGGTCCTCGATGAACGGCTGCCAGAAATCCGCCTTGACCTCGCAGATGGCGCCCTGACCGTCTTTGGCCTGTAAAGCCAGAGAAAAGCCGGCCCAGGGCAGATGGTTGACCTGGCAGGAACGGCCGTCCTTGTATTCGAACAGGACCAGCGGCGCGTCCTTCGATCCGGATGCCAGCGCGCGCACGGCGCCGGGACCCATCGCCTTGACGATCATCTCCAATTGATGAATCACGTAGTTGTTCAGGATGCCCGGACCGCGGGCCGCGGCGAACACGATGTCCTGCTGGCCCAGTTTCTTCTCGCCGAGCCAGCTCAGTTCCCGGGCATAGCGCAGGGCCGAGGTGGAATAAAGCGGCGTGTGGTGGCGTTCGGCCAGGTCGAACAGGCGCCTCGCGGCGGCGGCGTCCGGCGCAAACGTCTTGTCGATGTACGTGGGTTTCCCGGAACACAAAGCGAGCTGCGCCAAGCGCTCGTGCTCTTCCGGGTTGTCGGGCGACAGGAGGATCAGGCAGTCGCTGGCGTCGACCAGCGCCTGCAGGCTCGGCATCGCCTCGACCCGGTGGCGTTCGCACCACTGCTGCGTGGTCAGGCCGCCCGGCTTGTCCATGGCCGCCCAGGCAAAAGAGACGTCAAATGAATCGCTCAGGCTGCTGGCGCGGATCCATGCCGGGTAGTTGTTGGCGTGCCATTCGTCCAGGAAATAGTCGATAAAGCCGATTCTATTCATGTAAAGGCAACCTCTTGTCCTTTTTCAGCCGACATATAGAGGCCGTCCATGATCAGGGCGGTTCTCAGGATCTCGTCGACATTCGAGCGGATCTTCTCCCCGGTCTGGGCGCAATGGATAAAAGCGTTGATCTCGTCATAGAACATATCGGCCATTGCCATGTCGCAGACCGTTTCGGTGAGCATGCCGTCCTTGGTGCTGTACACGGTGAATTTGCCGCCGTACTGCAGCTTGATGCCAGCCTTGTCGCCCATGAACTCGATGAACATGGCCGGTTCGTTGATGTTCTGAGCCCAGGCGCCGTTCAGCGTGATCGTCGGCCCTTCGGTCCGCACCAGGCCGGTTACAAATTCTTCGACGTCATAGGTACCGCTGTAGTCCGGCGGGCCGGCCCACATACTGGTGTAGACATAGTCCTTCATGTTTTTGCCCAGACGGCTGTGGGTGACGCCCGACACGGTCTTGACCGCCGGCGCGTCGATGCAATAGAGGATCAGGTCGATGAAATGGACGCCCCAGTCGATCAGGACGCCGCCGCCGGCCTTGGCCTTGGTCGTGAACTGGCCGCCCAGCCCCGGTATCGAGCGATGCGCCCGGAATGAGCAGTAGATCTGGTACAGCTCGCCCAGTTCGCCGGCCTTGATCAGGTCGCGCACCTTGTTGACAGCCGTATTGAAACGGTTGACGACCCCGATGTTGAGGATACGCCCGTTCCGGTCGGCTGCTTCTTTCATGGTCAGGACTTCCGCGTAGTTCATCGCGGCAGGTTTTTCGCACAGGACATTCTTGCCCGCGTTGAGACAGTCGATCGAGATCGGAGCGTGCAGGGCGTTGGGTACGCAAACCGACACGACCGTGACGCTCTCGTCAGACAGCATGTCGTGGTAATCGGTCAGGGCGACGGTATCCGCATCCCCGAACTTAACTGCCAGCGCTTTGGCCCGTTCCGGTATGATGTCGACGCAATAGGCAATCTTGGCCAGGGGGTTTTTGGCATAGGACGGGCCGTGTGCCGAGTTCGCAATCGTTCCGCATCCGATAATCGCTACTTTGACAGGTTCCATAAGTTCCTCCCGCATATCTTTCATTTGGATTGGAATAGATCCCAAGGATCGTCAACTTCATTGTAGCAAGGCCGTTTACCGGCTTCAATGCCAAGAACCTTCGCTTATTGATACAATCGTCAGTTCCTTAGAGCCTAGCCGCGAAAGCGGTCGGCCGGGTAGCCGGAGGTCTGTGTCCGGACCCGGTAGAGGGCGCCGGCTTCGGGCTGCTGGCGGCGCGCGTCATCTGACAATGTGTTCCAGGCGGTTGTGACATAGAGATCGCCCAGGTCCGGCCCGCCAAAAGTGCAGCTGGATACCTGGGATACCGGGAACAGGATCTGGTCAAGGCGTTTTCCGGTCCGCGGATTGAAGCAGCTGACGCGGCCGCCGCCCCACTGTGCCACCCACAGGTTGCCGTCGCGGTCGATCGTCATGCCGTCCGGGACACCTTCGCCGTCAGGGATGCGCACCACGGTGGTGCGACCGGTCAAGCGCGGCGCAGAAGGGTCGTAGTCGAAGCGCCAGATTTCGCGAGTTGGGGAATCGATGTAGTAGAGGTATTTCCTGTCATCGGTCCAGGCCAGCCCGTTGGAAATGGAAACGCCGCTCAGGCCGGTCGCCACGCTAAGGTCCGTCTGCAGGCAGTACAGGCTGCCGACATTCTTCTGGCCGGTCAGGCTCATGGTTCCGGCCCAGAAGCGGCCGTCCGGATCGCACTTGCCGTCGTTGAAGCGGTTTCCGGCCTCCTCTGTGGCGGTCCAGATCGGCTCGACCAGCCCTGTTTCGAAACGGATCCGGGCAAAACCGTCTTCCAGGGCCGCGACCAGCGACCCGTCTTCGCACAGGGCGACGGCGCCGACCATCTTGTCCAGCTTCAGCTGGTCATCCGCCGTGCTGTTGGGATGGGTGCGGTGAATGGTGCAGCCCAGGATATCCACCCAATAGAGGCAACCGAGCCGCTCGTCCCAGATGGGACCTTCCCCGATTCTGGCCTTGGCGTCAACCAGGCGTTCGATGGTCATGACATGTCACCTGCCTTTTCCGAATGTGCCGGCTCAGCCGGTATATAGGGTATAGCTTTGGCTTTTCAGGATATTCAGCAAGTCTTGGTTGTTTCGGATCGGCTCTGCCGTGTCGATACCGGCCAGCCCCTCGTCGCCGATCTGGTGAAAATCGGAACCGGCGATGCCGGACAGACCATGCTGGCTGGCCCACAAGGCCGCGATGTTGTTACGGGCGTCGTGGCGGGGGTTGCCGTTAACGGTCTCGAGCCCGTCCAGCAGGTGCGGATGCATGACCGTCATCGTGTTGCGGAACGGATGCGCCTGGTAGACCAGCAGGCTGTGTTCACGGGCAACCGCCTGGAACGTCTTAAGCGTCAAGTCCTGGAGCTCGGGCTGTCCCAGCAAAAAATCCCGGGAAATGCCGTAAACCAGGTAATCGTTGTTGTTCTCCGGAAAGCGGATCTCCATCCCGAGCAGCACGGTCATTCCGTTTTGCTCGCCGACGCTGCGCGCCCGTTCGAATCCGGACAGGTAGGCCGAGACCTTCTCCGGCCAGGTCGGATAGGGCATTTTCGCAAAAAGGCCCTGGTAATAATGGTCTGTCACCACCACGCCGGCATAACCGAGACGATGGTATCTTAAAACGGCTTCAGCGGCGGGGACTTTCGCACAGCCGCTGACCTCGCTGGTATGAAAATGCAGTTCGTACCGATAGTTTTTCATAGAGTCTCCTGTTGGTGCCGCAAGGCGTTGCTTTTGCTATTTTACCACACCAACCCAGACAAAACAGGCACAGATAAAACGCTTAACAAAGCCCCCGTGCGTTTTGCTGCACGGGGGCTCCAATCGGGATTAACCGATATTTCTATTTCGGGCAACCAGAAGACTCTAAAAGCCGTGACGACCCCGTCCGCGGCGCCGGGAAACGGGCCGTCCCAGAATCTCGGCAAAGATGACGCCCTGCATCAGGTCATCCGCCGTCATGGCGGCATGCTCGGCCGGCAACGGCTTCGCTGCCGGCTGATCAGGTACCGATAGGGTGGTC
>JAAZFW010000503.1 GCA_012511525.1 Clostridiaceae bacterium | reverse complement strand
CACGTACGCGTCGAGCAGCGTGCAGACGGTCAGAGCCCGGGCCTGCATGTCGTGGGCGCTGTCGGGCTGTTGCAGCAAAAAAGCGTTGGGGAAAAAGCCGAACGTCTCAAATGATGCCGTGAAGGAGGCGACCACACGCCGGCCCAGGTCCGGAAAGAGGGTCAGCAGCAGGGGCAGCTGCGTTTTTTGCTGGTCCCACAAGGTGGCGTAGTCGATCAGGCAGGGGCGGTCGTTCCAGAAAGGGGCGTCGCCGGTGCAGTCCATGGGTTTAAGCAGGCTGTGGTAAAGCGCCGAGTAGAGCTTGACCTTGTCCTGCTGCGGGGCGTCGAGCTCCAGGCGGGACAGCATCGCTTCCCAGGCCAGGCCGGCCGATTCCCGGCAGGCCGCAAACCCGTCTGCCAGGGCGCTGCGCGCGTGCCCGAGCGCCCGGTTCCGGAAGGAGAACGAAAGGCCAACGGCAAGCGTCGCGTCTCGGCCCCGGATGGACATGGCAAAGCGTCCGTCGTCCAGCGGCTGCACGGAATCGGCCTGCGGGCAGACCAGTGCGACTTCCATCGGCAGCTGGCAGGAAATCCGGGCCTGAAGACCGTCGGGCAGCAGGCTGATCTCGTCTATGCCGGCCAGGGGTTCTTCCGGCACGCCGGCGCCAACCAGGCCGTTCAGACGCAGATCGACGATCAGGCGGTTGTCCGAATCATCAGCAAAGCGGTACCGGTGCAGGGCTGCCCGCGGTGTGACTGTCAAGGCGACCTGCGTCGGGCCGATACGGGCGGCATAATAGCCCGGCACGGCCTCCTGATCGGTCAGGGGCTGCCTGGCGTAGCGGGGTGTCGCCGGGCCATGGACTGGTGTGACGATCACGTAATTCTCGTACTGGCGGATCGCCCCGGTGCCGCTGTGATGCAGGTGCGATACGCCTAAAACGGTCTTGTGCTCCGGGTCCATGATTTCCCGCGGCCGGCCGCAGGAATTGGCTGCGTAGGGACCTGTACCGTTGGGGTAGCCGCCGGTGTACGGGGCCGCGGTCATCAGGCCCAGAGGCCAGGCGGCGCCGGGGTGGGTGTTGCCGGTTTGAGCCTTGAGAAAGAACCAGTTGGCCGCCAGTCCCTGCGGCGGCGGCAATTGTGACGCGTCATTGCCCAAAAAAGGATCTGCGTAATCGATCAGCATGCCGGTCCCCCCATTTTGCCCGATCGGGTGGTGGTGTGCAGGTTGTTTTCACCATTATACTGGTTCCCGGCGCTAATTACAGCCAAGCGCGGCGAACAGGAGCTGTCCTTTGCATTTGGGCTTGACCGCTGTAAAATCAAGATATAAACACGTCTGCCTGCGCCGGAGCAAAATCAGGAGGAATCTGACCATGATCATCCATGTGAACAGCCAAAAAACGGTGCGCGAGATTGATAATTTCTGGTCGCACATCCATTTCCATCCGACCGACGCCATCGAAGACAACTGGGGACGGGAAATCCTGGACCAGGTCAGCCGTGACAAGGCTGCCCGGACCGTCCGTATCTATGCCATGCTCGAAGATATCGTCACGCGAGACGAAAAGGGCAAGCTGTGTTTCGACTTTACCCTGAACGACATCCGCATCGACTACATGTTAAGCCAGGGCTTCCAGCTGCTGATCTGCTATAATTTCATGCCGCGCTGCTTGGCAAAAAATCCCGCGCAGCTCTCCAAGCTGGAGCGTTACAAGGGTAAACGCGTCAATTATTCTGAACCGAATGACTACGCCGAGTGGCAGGAGGTGGTCTACCAGTACACGCAGCACCTGGTCGACCGTTACGGTGAAGCGACGGTCTCCCGCTGGTACCTGCACTGCTGGAACGAACCGGACATCCTCTATTGGCTCAATGACAAGGTGGAATACGACCCGGAGAAAATCGTATCGTACATCAAGCTTTACGACCACTTTGCCCAGGGGATTTTGCGGGCGACCGGCAAGGCGAGATTCGGCGGTCCTTCCGCCGCCTTCCACATGCCTTTTTTCGAAGCCTTCCTGGAACACACCCGGTCCGGGATCAACCAGGTGACAGGCGAGCAGGGGACACGGCTTGATTTTGTTTCCATCCACACCTATGCGAGCACCCCGGCGAAAATCGCTGCTGGCGCACACCCCGAGGTGCGCCGCAACCTGGACCGGATCATCGCCTATCACGAGGTCATGAAAAAGTACGGCTACGGCGACAAGGAGATCCTGATCGACGAATGGGGCGCCAGTTCAGGGGGATTTATCGGCAGCGACCGCTTCCCGGAGATGGCTTTCCGGGATACGGCCTATCTGCCGGCCTTCTATGCGAGGATGGTCGATGTCTATCTCGCGGAGCTGGCTAAGCATGGGATCAACGTCAGCCGGACGATGATCTGCCTGAGCGGCCAGCACGACCTGAAAAAGGATTTTGACGGCTTCCGCAGCTTCTTCACGCTGAACCGCTTCCCGAAGCCGATCTACAACGGGTATGTGATGCTGTCCCGCCTGGGCAACCATCTGCTGGACGTTTCGTTGGAAGCGCCCGATCCGCGTGTGGGGGTCATACCGACCGCGGACGAAAACGGCACATGCAGCATCCTGGTCTACTACATGGATGAGGATTTTAGAAGGACGCTGCCGAACACCAAGGTCACGCTGCAGCTTAGCGGGTTGGAAGGCCGCTATCGGCTCAAGCACCTTCGTCTGGACCAGGCTACCTGCAACAGCCATGCCAAATGGGCAGCGTTGGGCAAGCCCGAAAACCCGGAGCAGATGCAGCGCGAGATCATCCGTAAGGCCGGCCGGCTCGACCTGTATGTGCCGGAGGAGATCATCGAAGGCGAGCGGTACGAGGAAAGCATCGTCATGACGCAAAACGCGCTTTCGCTGCTTGTTTTTGAGAAAATCACCTGAACGGCGCCTTAGAGCGGCTTGCCGGCAAGCACCTCCTGATAGTCCCGGGCGTTCTTGCGCAGCAGGGCCGGCGTATCCAGGTTGTACGGGCACTTAGCGGAGCATTGGCCGCAATCGACACAATCGGCCACCCGCCGCATTTTTTCCTGGCCGGCCGGGCCGAGCAGCGCTTCGGACGGGGCCCGGCGGATCAGGAGCGACATCCGGGCGCAGGTGTTGATCTCGATCCCCTGCGGGCAGGGCATGCAATAACCGCAGCCGCGGCAGAAGTCGCCACCCAGTTCCTGGCGATCCGCGTCGATGACCGCTTGCAGCTCGTCGGTCAGCGTGGGCGGATTGGCGATTAACGATAGGAATTCGTCTAGTTCACGCATGCGCTGGATGCCCCAGATGGGGACGACCTGATCGAAGCGCGTCAGCCAGGCACAGGCCGCGGCGGCATGGGTGATCAGGCCTCCGGACAAAGCTTTCATGGCGATGAACCCGACATTTTGAGCCCGGCAGGTCTGGACAAGCTCGATCTCCCGGTCTTCGCTCAGGTAGCTGAACGGGAACTGCAGCGTGTCGTAAAGGCCGGACAAAGCCGCCTGGCGGGCGACGACCAGGCGGTGGTTGGTGATGCCGATATAGCGGATTTTGCCTTGTTCCTTCGCCTGGAGCATCGCCTCGTAGAGGCCGCTTGCCGCGCCGGGAACCGGCATGACAGCCGGATTATGGAACTGGTAGAT
>JAAZFW010000502.1 GCA_012511525.1 Clostridiaceae bacterium | reverse complement strand
GCCTATCTGCCGCCGCTGACCCGCGAGGCGGATTTCGACCTGTTTTGGGAAACAACGCGGACGCAAGCCGACGCGGTTCCGCTCGAAGCCCGGCGCACGCCCTGCCCGTACCCGATCCCGTCAATCGCGGTCAGCGACATCCAGTACAACGGATTCGACGGCACCCCGATTCACGGCTGGCTGATCGTCCCGACCTGGCGTCAGGCTGGCCGCCTGCCCTGCCTGATCCATTACCATGGCTTTACCGGCAACCGCGGCCTGCCCTGCGATTTTACGGCCTGGACCAGCCTGGGCGTAGCCGTTCTCAGTATCGATTGCCGCCAGCAAACCGGCGACACCGGAACGCGGGCAGTCCTCTCCAGCGGATGCACCCAAAGTGTCGTCTGCCAGGGAATCCTGGATCCGTACGAGTACTATTTCCGCGCGGTCTACATGGATTGCGTGAGAGCGATCGACTTTGCCGCGGCCCAGCCCGACATTGATCCTGACCGGATCATCCTGGAAGGCGGCAGCCAGGGCGGCGCGCTGGGCATGGCGGTCAGCGCCCTGGACGAGCGCCCCTGGCTGGCGATGGTCGATGTCCCCTCCAACAGCTTGCTGCGCGAGCGGGTCATAAACGCCCATGGTTCGTTTTCTGCGGTGACCGACTATCTCAAAGTCCACGCGCACCTGACTGACCAGGTGTTCCGCACGCTCAGCTACTTTGACACGATGAACCTGGCCGACCGGATACGCTGCCCGCTGCTGGCCTCGGTCGCCCTCAACGACACGACCTGCCCGGCGAAGTTCTATTTCGCCTCCTACAACCGCATCACCAGCCCCAAGGAGATCGTCATCTACCCGTTCAACGGGCATGAAGGCGGACGAAACGTACAGCTGCAGCGAAAACTAAGCTTCCTGGCGGATCACCTGGGTTATGCCGGGGATAAATCGGTTTAGAATTTGCGGCCGCCGCCGCCATGTGTCCGGCCGCTGCTCGAGCGGTGCACCGTGGAGCGTCCGCTGGATCCGAATCCCGACCGGTTGACCGGCTGGGTCGGACGGATGCGCGTGGTGATGTAGGATTTAACCATCTGGTCCTGGACGATGCCGAGATTGGCGAAGCTGTTGCGCCGGAACTCGAAGACCATCTGCTGGCTTTTGCCCCGGTATTTCTGCTTGGTTCGGGCAAAAAAGCCCACGCCGGAAGCGCCCGACAGCAGTGTGCCGAGGATGCCCTCGCCCCAGGTGATCCGATTCGGGCCGCCTTCGTCCTCCGTATACTGGTCTGAGGGAATGCCGGCCGCCAGGTAAGAACCGGTCGTATCCAGGAAGGCCCCGGCCGCCGCGTACGGATTATCCGCGCTCAGGCCGGTGTACACGGCGTCGAGCACCGCCTCGATGCGCTGGTCGGTCAGGTAGCGGATGCCCTGGCCAGAGGTGCTGATGTACGCTTCCCGGTTGTCGTAGTCGATCAGGAAAAGGATACCGCTGTAGTCGTCACCGACCCCGTAGCCCTGCTCGTCGAAAAAATCGTCGGCAAAGGCGCGCGCCGATTTACCCTGGGCGTCCGCGGTCGTCACGATCACGATGTCCATGCCGTACGATTGGCCCAACTGATCGGCTTCGGCCGCCAGCTGGCTGATTTCCTCAGCAGAGAAAACACCGGCCAGGTCGACGACGCGATCCAGCGCGGCTGCAGGACGGGCCGGAACCAGGAGCAGCAGCAGGAAAAGGCCCAGGGCCAGCGTTC
>JAAZFW010000501.1 GCA_012511525.1 Clostridiaceae bacterium | reverse complement strand
GCCCTGACCGGTTTTTAGGGCAGATGCCAGTTCGCGGCGCAGCTGCCACTGCTGATAGCTCATTTCCTGCCAGTGCATCGCATGCAGCCTTTCGAGCTTTTCTTCCAGGTGCCGACGTAGATCCCGGTTAAGATTCGGATCGTTTTCGTCCAGTAGCGGCAGGTAACCGATGACCGCATCGTCTGACAAGTCGAACAGGTAGCCGCGATCCAGCGTGATCTGCTCCCTGTGCGCCACGTTATAACGGGCAATCTGAAGGTCAGGATTAATGATGTTTAGCGCGAGCAAGGCAAAAACGGCCGCGATGGCCATCGACTTGAACAGCGGCAGGCGGCGCATGAAAATCTGCGCGACAAAAAGGATATACCAGACCAGGATCAGCCCCATGAAAGCCGTGGAGAGGAAGCGCAGGCGGGTCAGCCCGTACGCGTCGACATAAAGCCGCATCCGGCTGATCGCCGACACCCACTGCACAAGGCTGAACAGGATCAGCAGCAATTCCAGGATCCGCAGCACCCATCCGGCCTTGACCTGCGATCTGGATGCGCGGGCGGCCAGGTAGATCAGAAGCAAATTCACGAGGCTTATGGCCAGAAGCTCGAAGAAACCGCTGCGCGCGTATTCGGCATAGGTCAGGTGATCGGGCAGGATGTCATAGAGGGCACCGCTCAGGTACTGGTACTGGATGACGGCGAAGAAGGCGTATAAGCCGTTAACAAAAACCAGGACCGTGGTCAGGATCGTGCGGGCGAACGCCAACCGGCCAGGCGTGGCCTTGAAACCGGCCTGCGGATTTTCCGACACCGGCAAAACTTGGCGCTGCCGGCGACCGCTTTCCAAAAAACTGAAAATGAACGGCGCCAGGAACAAGGCTGTCAGCAGCTGGCGGGCGAGCAAGGTGAAGGAAAAGCGCTGCAGCCAGGCGGTCAACCCGCCTATTTTGTCCGCGAACACGGCGTCAGCCGATGCCAGCAGGCTTCCCAGCAGCAACAAAAGGGGAAGGGCGATAAGGACACCGGCCGCGACCGCGATCGCCTGTCGGATGGCCGGGCGTCCCCGGTTCGGCGCTTGCGCGCTATCCGGGCGAACCAGCCGTTTCAGGTGCCTGAGATCGCCCAGGCCGATCAGCGGCCGGACAAGCGGCGCGAGTGCAGCCTCCAGCCAGAACAGCGGATGGTCCCAGTCTTGACGGGACAGACGGTAAAGCAGCATGAACTGGACCAGCAGCAGGACCGCCAGGACGAGGAAGTTGATCACCCTGAGGGGCAGGCTGGACCAGATGGCAAAACAGCCGGCCAGGCCGACGATGCAAGCGGTCAGCACAGCCAGCAGCCCGACGCGGGCGCGCGTCAGTTTCGACCGCTCAGGCCGGTCTGAGCCGCGCGGCAGCAGATACCAGATAAAGACCATGACTTGTGTCAGCAGAACGAGCAGGGCAAAGCCGGCACCCCAGCCGCCCCACAAAAAGAGCCGAACGGCGAGCCAGGCAAAAACCGGGACGGACAGGGCATGCAGCCAGGTAAGCGGGAAACGGTCGGCAGGGCTGCCGGTCAGGGTGCGATCATCCATGGGTGAGATCCTCTTTTCGTTGTGTTTCGCAGGCAAGCAGGTCGGCCGGCTGGCAGTCCAGGACCTGGCATAAGCGTTCCAGGGTAGAGAAGCGGATGGCGCGGGCATGGCCGTTTTTCAAGATGGACAGGTTGGCCTGGGTCAGGCCGACAGCATCCGCCAGCTGGGCCAGGCCGATCTTCCGCCTGGCCATCATGACATCGAGGGTAACAACAATCGGCATGGGCACCTCCGCGTCAGATAGTCAGTTCATTTTCGGTTTTGACCAGATATGCCTGGCGGAACAAGTCCGCCAGCAGCAGGGCGACGAAAACCATGATGAAAAAGACTGC
>JAAZFW010000500.1 GCA_012511525.1 Clostridiaceae bacterium | reverse complement strand
GGTCCGTGTCCAGCCGCAGGTCCGGCGTACTCTGGAGCAAGGCCTCAATGATCTGGTAGGCCGTGGAGATGTTCTCCATGCCCCGCGTGGGCACCGCGTTGGCGATCCGACCGTCGTGGGCGTCGAACGTGATCAGGTTGTCGATGCCCAGCTCGAACAGGTGGCGCAGCATCGCGGCGCAGTCAAGCGATTCGCGCGAGGTGCGCCGGTACTGGCGGCCTTCGTACAGGTACGGCATGATCACGCTGATCCGTCTGGCCTTGCCGGCGACGGCGAGGATCACGCGCTGCAGGTCCATGTAGTGCTCGTCCGGCGCCATCGGGACCTGCATGCCGAAACGCGTGTAGGTGCTGGCGAAATTGAGCACGTCCGTGATGATAAACAAATCGTGGCCGCGCACCGATTGACCGATCACCGCCTTGCCTTCACCGGACGAAAAACGGGGTGTTGAGATCGCGATGCGGTAGTCCATGCGCATGAAGCCGGTGTTTTCAGCCAGTTCAGGATGGCGGGTGAGGTAGATCGAGCGCCGGTTGCGCAGAAAATAATTGACTGAATCAGAAAAATCGCTGGCCAGGTTATGCGCGATCAGGCCGATCGGTCCGATCGGTTCCATCATGTTGTCACCGTACTGGTTATAGATATAATAGTTCTTGTCATCATCATGGCGCGGCACAGACATGACAGAAACACCCCCCCAGTACGCATTCGTCTGTCCAAATCACGGGACACACCCATTATAAACGATTTAGCCGTAATGTGAAACAGATCGGGCGGGGGACAGAAAGACGAAAGACTGCGGACGGCTCTGCCAGACTTTGTTCGACCGCACCAAGAAAGGGGCTCCATATGGCCATCTTGTTCCAGAACACCGTTTTCAGCGGCGTCGCCGCCCAAATCGACCAGTGTCCTCAGGATGGTCGGCCTGAAATAGTGATGTCAGGACGTTCTAATGTAGGGAAGTCATCGTTAGTCAACGCCCTGGCCGGGCAGCGCAAGATCGCCCGCATCAGCCAGACGCCAGGCAAAACACGCCAGATCGTCTTCTTTGGCGTCGACCAGGCCCTTTACCTGGTCGACCTGCCCGGTTACGGCCACGCGGCTGTCTCCCATGACAAGCGGGAAGCGCTCGCCCAGCTAGCCGACAGCTATCTGACCAGCGACCGCCCAATCGCCCTGATCTTGCTGCTGCTCGACATCCGCATCGATCCCAACGCCAACGACCGTCAAATGCTCGCCTGGCTCGAGCAGTCCGGCCACCCCTGGCGCATCGTCCTGACCAAGACGGACAAGCTGAGCCGCTCGGCCGCTCTGGCGCGGCAAAAAGCGATCGCCGCCGCCCTGGACCTGGCCGACATGTCCGAACTGGTTTTATTCTCGAGCAAGACCAAAGTTGGCACCGACACGATCCGGGCCCTGATCGAAGCCGCCGTAAGCCGCTGACATTTTTTGTCGGCCGCTAACAGGCAACGTTTCGTCATCGATCTGGCAGAATCGGGAAGACCCGACCGCCCAGGAGATGACGATGACGGCCTCTTTTAATCACGAATCGATCCACCCGCGCTTCGAACCGCTGCCCTACCTGGCGCTGGCGGCGATCGCCGGCCGATTGCTGGCCGCCCGGGCCGCGCTGCGCCTGCCCGGCCTGCTGCTGCTGCTCGCCGGTATCTTCGCCTGGATCCGGCTGGCCCCGGTCACCCGCGCCTGGGCACGCTGGCTTGTCCCGCTGGCCGCCGTGGTAACGGCAAGCGTCACGCTGTGCGCGTTCCTGCCCGCCGAAAACCAGGCTGTGCGCATGGACGGAACCGTCGCGAACCTGACCGGACGGATCGTCTCAGCCGAGACTGGCTCGTTCGGCACACGTGCCGTCCTGCGCCAGGCCGGCGGCGTCCGGCTGCGTCTGCTGTGCGACCCCGTGCTCGAGGCAGGCTGTTATGTCAGTGTCAGGGCATACCTGGCCAAACCGGACGGCGCCCGCAACCCGGGCGGCTTCGACAACGCCGCCTACCTGGCCTCCCAGGCCATTTTCCTGGAAGCCCACGCCCTGGCAGATCCGCCCCTGATCGTGACCCGGACCGCCCCGGTCCGGGTTCTGGCCCGCTGGATCGATCGGGTGCGTGCGGCTGTGCGCCAGGCCCTGTCCAGGCTGCTGGCGCCGGAGCAATCCTCCCTGATGGCCGCCTTGCTCGTGGGCGACACGGACGGCCTGAGCGAGGCCCAGCGCTTCGATTTTACCCAG
>JAAZFW010000499.1 GCA_012511525.1 Clostridiaceae bacterium | reverse complement strand
ACCTGGAGCAGGTCGGCGTTGGAGCGCACACCGGCGGCCAGCAGGATCTCTTCGCTGGCGGCGCTTTCAGCCGCGCCGCCGCCAATTGGCTCCAGAACCAGTGTTTTCAGGCCTTGCTCCAGCTTTGCCGAGACCGCCTTGTAACCGGTCAGGACGCGGATGCCGTGAACGCGCATCTGTTCCTCGAGCATGACGCTGACCTCCGGCTCTTCCAGCGGGGCCAGCCGGGATGCCATCTCGACGATCGTGACTCGGGTGCCCTGGGCGGAGAAAATATGCGCGAACTCCAGACCGATCGCACCGCCGCCGACAATGGTCAAACTTTCCCAGGGTTTTTCCGGGAAACGAGGGCCGAAAAAGCTTTCGGAGGTGATAAATCCGACCGTTGCCAAGCCCTGAATCGGCGGCACCAGCGTCCGGGCACCCGGTGCCAGGACAAACATCCGGCCGGAGAATGGTTCGGTCAGCCCGTTCCTTTCGTCTGCCACCTGCATGGTGTCAGGCCCGGTGAAGACGCCGGTCCCGCGGTAAAGCGCCAGGTGCTCCGCCTTGTTCAGGCTAGCTTCGATCTGCTTGTTGGCACCGATGTAGGTCCACATACGCTTGGCGATTGTCGGCCAATCGACCTCGGGCGGGGCAAATCGCACCCCGATGCGGTCGGCATGCTCGGCCTCGCGGATCACGTCTGCCGGGTAGACCAGTACCTTTGACGGGATGCAGCCCCGGTTGAGGCAGGTGCCGCCCAGGGGATCCTTTTCGACCAGGGCGCAGGACAAGCCCTGCTCCAGAGCCGCCTCCAGAACCATCAGGCCGGAACCGCTGCCGACGATAACCAGATCGTATGTTTCCATAGGAACCTCCCCTGCCCGCGTATCTGCCGCAAGGCGTTTCTATATGACCAGCTTAACGGAAAATGGCCGGGAAGGCCAGAGCCGGCAAGACAAAAAGGCCGGCTTATGCAGCCGGCCTTTTGCGTTGAAACAGGTGATCACCAGGCGTACGCTTTGGGGGCGGCGCCGCCAGGTCCGG
This sequence comes from Clostridiaceae bacterium, assembly GCA_012511525.1. Classification (GTDB taxonomy): domain Bacteria; phylum Bacillota; class Clostridia; order Saccharofermentanales; family UBA5734; genus JAAYBY01. The sequence goes on along the minus strand of JAAZFW010000499.1, from coordinate 998 downwards.
GGAAAATTTCGTCGAGGCGTCGGAGCGTCTCGTCGTCCAGTTTCAGATCGAGCGCGCGCTGCGACTCCTTAAGCTGGCTCGAGGTTCTGGGCCCGATGATCGGCGCCGTGACCGCGGGATTGGCCAGCAGCCAGGCCAGGGCGATGTTGTCCTGGGCTTCGCCGAGGTCGCGGGCCAGTTTTTCGAACGCTTCCAGTTTGTCCCGGTTGGCGTCGACCCGCTGCCGGTTGGCCTCCGTGCGCGAGACATTGATCGGGTTCAGGGCATTGCGGCCCAGAAGGCCGCCGTCCAGCGGGCTCCAGGGGATGACGCCGATGCCCAGTTCCCTGGCGGCCGGCAGTACCTCCAGCTCGGGCAAACGGGTGTTCAGGTTATACTTGTGCTGTTCCGAAACGAGGCCGAACAGCTTGCGGGCTTTGGCTTCGTATTGGGCGACGGCCAGGTCCCAGCCGGCAAAGTTGCTCGAGCCGACATAGACGATCTTGCCGTCTTGCGTCAGGTCGGCAAACACGTTCCACAGCTCGTCCCAGCTGACCTGCCGGTCGACATGGTGCATCTGGTAAAGCTCGACGTGGTCGGTCTGCAAGCGGCGCAGGGATGCTTCGAGATGCCGCCGGATCTTATAGGCGGACAGCCCGGCGCCTCCGTTGGGTCCGTCAAGATCGTTTCGCATGTCGCCGTAGACCTTGGTGGCCAGAACGACCTTTTCGCGCCGTCCGCCGCCCTGGGCGAACCAGCGCCCGATGATTTCCTCGGTCCAGCCGGTGTGCTCGCGGCCGCCGTACACATTGGCCGTGTCGAAGAAATTGATACCGGCATCGAGTGCCTCGTCCATCATGCGAAAAGCGTCTTGTTCGGTCGTGAAGGGTCCGAAGTTCATGGTGCCCAGGCAAAGCCGGCTGACTTTGAGACCTGCGCGGCCTAAATTTGCGTATTCCATGGTACATGCCTCCTTTAAAAAGCAGAAGCGAATCATATTTCTTTTAGCATACGCCGGT
>JAAZFW010000498.1 GCA_012511525.1 Clostridiaceae bacterium | reverse complement strand
CCGTCCGGCAGCACCGAGTTCCAGCGTTCCCAGATCGTGGTCGCGCCCAGGTTGACTTCGTACAGCCAACTGGGAAAATCCTCGTTGAACAGCAGGGTGTAGGCGTAATCGGCCAAGCCGTTCTCGGCCAGTGCGGCGCAGAGAAAATACGTGCCGACAAAGCCGGTGTCGAGGTGAATCTTGCGCTTGTCGAGCCGGACCTTGAGGTCGGCAACCAGCCTGGAGCGATGGACCGGGGGAGCGATGTCCAGCGCCAGGGCCAGGGCCAGGCCGGTCTGGGTCGGCACGGCCAGGCGCCCGGTGGGCGTAAAATACTCCTGGCGCATGGCCGCCCTGATCTGGTCGGCCAGCGCGTCATAGCGGCCGGCGTCCGTCTTTTTGCCAAGGACGCGCGCGGCTTTGGCCGTCAGCGTCGCCGACAAGAAATAATAGGCCGACGCAATGTACGTTTCGTCAGACCCGCCGAACGAGGACCCCTTGTCCGGGTTGTCCAGGGCCAGCCAGTCGGCGAAGTGAAAACCCCATGTCCTAAGGCGGGGCGACCCGTGCGCGTCGTCGTCACGGAGCAAGTACTCGGTCCAGGCGCGCATGTTGGCGTATTGCTGCGCCAGCAGGGTCTTGTCGCCATAGAACAGGTACATCGTCCAGGGAATCACGGTCGCCGCGTCGGCCCAGGCGCAGGAACCGGCATGGCTGTGCCCCGGGTCCCGGCCCATCTTCCGCAGCGCCAGGCTGATCGCATCCGGCACGACATGGGGTACGTTGCCGGAAAGCTGCTGCTGCTCAAGCTGCATGTCGTGCAGGTACTTGCGATAAAACGCCGGTGTGCAGCGGTTAAAACTGGCCGTCGCGCAGTAGACCTGGGCGTCGCCGGTCCAGCCCATGCGTTCGTCGCGCTGCGGGCAATCGGTGGGCACGTCCAGGAAATTGCCGCGCTGACCCCACTCGGCGTTGAGGATCAGGCGGTTCAGCTTGGCGTTGGAGGTTTCCAGCGTACCGGTGCGGCGAATCGCCGAATGGATCACGAGGGCCGTGAACTGGCTCGGATCGACCGCCTCGATGCCCTCAACCTTCATGTAACGGAAGCCGAAGTAGGTGAAATGCGGCCTCACCTGGCGGCGTTTTCCGTCCGAGATATAGCAAAATTCCTGCTTTGCAGTACGCAGGTTCTCATTGTAGAAGCACCCGTCCTGCAAGATCTCGCCAAACGACAGCTTGACCTTTGCGCCGGACGGCAAAGCGCAGGGAAAGGTGACCCAACCGGTCATTTCCTGGCCGAAATCGATCACTTGCTCCCTCTTCGGCGTTCGGATCAGGGTCGCTTGTGTCCAGCGTTCGGCGATCGTAAGCGGCGGGCTCAGCCGTTCGCTGAGTGCGCCGGCTGGGGGATCGGCGATGACTGCAGGGACAAAATCGTCCCGGGCGCAGGACGGCTCGGACCCATCGTCGATGGCAAGCCGGGCATCAAACACCTCGCCGTCGTAGATATTGCCGGCAAGGACCGGGCCAGGCGCGCAAAGCCAGCTGCTGTCAGTCGCAACGGTCACGGTCTGGCCGTCGGCAGTCTGCACCACCAGCTCCGATAGCAGCTGAAGATCGTTGCCGTACAGACAGTCCGGGCTGTTGCCGAAACCAAACCGGCCGCGGTACCAGCCGTTGCCCAGCATGGCGCCGATCGCATTTAACCCTTCGCGGACCAGGCCGGTCACATCGTAAGTCTGGTATTGGATCCACAGGTTGTAATCGTTGTAAAAGGGCGCCAGCACGTCCTCCCCTACCGGCTGCCCGTTGATTTCGGCTTCGTAAAGGCCCAGTCCGCAGATGCTCAGCCGGGCCGACACAACCGGGCCGGGGACCATGAACGATTTTCTTAGATAGGGGTGGACAGATGGGGCAAACGGGGCCTTGATCCAGCGGCCCCGCCAGGGCGTGTCGCGTTTACCGGTCTCAAAAAACGATGCGGCGCTGGCTTGCTCGCCGTTGTCACCCTGAACGGTAACCCGCCAGAAATAACGCGTGTTCGGTTCGGTCGCCATCTCGGCAGCCGTGCCCAGCGACGAGACGTCGGCACGCGGTCCGGTATCGAAGACAATCTGTGTCAGGGCCGGATCCTTGGCCACTTCGACGCGCGCCCAGGCTTGCTTTTTTGCCTGCGT
>JAAZFW010000497.1 GCA_012511525.1 Clostridiaceae bacterium | reverse complement strand
CGGTTCAACCTGATCGAGGGCGTCTACAGCCATCACCCGAAGCTGTCCGGCCGGTACGACCTGAAAGTCTTTTTGCGTATGTCGGAAGGCGATCAGCACGCGCGCGTCCTGGCGCGCAGCGGACCGGCGCTGTACCGCCGCTTCGTGAACGAGTGGATTCCGATGGAGAACCGTTATTTCAGCGTGATGCAAATCGCAGAAAACAGCGACTTGATCCTGGAGATGTGAGGCAGCCCGATGATCCTCCTGCGCGGCAAATACAATACGGCGAAGGTGTTCACCGACAAGCTTGAGCCGCTGGCCCGGGCCCAAATCGAGCGGCTGCTGGACCAGCCGTTTGTGTCCGGCAGCCAGATCCGCATCATGCCGGACGTCCATGCCGGTGCCGGCTGCACGATTGGTACCACGATGACGATCAAGGACCAGGTCGTGCCCAACCTGGTCGGCGTCGATATCGGCTGCGGCATGGCGGTCGCCGTCCTGGAGCAGGACGACCTCGACCTGGCCAGGCTTGACCGGCTGATCCACCAGGCGATTCCGGCCGGCTTTTCGGTGCGCAAAACCGTCCACCCCCTGCACAGCGAGCGCGAACTGCAGCAGCTGCGCTGCCTGTCGGCCATCAACGCGGATCGGGCCCGGCTCAGTGTCGGCACGCTGGGCGGCGGCAACCATTTCATCGAGCTCGACCGTGACGACGACGGACGACTCTACCTGGTCATCCACACCGGCAGCCGCCACCTGGGCAAGCAGGCGGCCGAGCATTACCAAAGTGAAGCGGCGCGCGCTCCGACCGGTTCGGGGATCGAGCGGGACCTGGCCCCCTGTGAAGGCCGATTGCTCGACGACTACCTTCATGACATGGCCCTGATCCAGCGTTATGCTGACCGCAACCGCCAGGCGATCCTGGAGGAGCTGGTCCGCCTGCTCCGCCTGGATATCGCCGACAGCTGGTCGACCATCCACAACTATATCGACCTGGACAGCCGCATCCTGCGTAAAGGCGCCGTTTCCGCCCGATCCGGCGAACGGCTCCTGATTCCGATCAACATGCGTGACGGCAGCTTGGTCTGCCTGGGCAAGGGCAACCGGGACTGGAACGAATCGGCACCGCACGGAGCCGGACGCCTGATGAGCCGCACCCAGGCAAAAAAGACGATCTCGCTGGACGACTACCGGCGCTCGATGGCGGGCATCTACACCAGCACCGTCAACCGGGACACGCTCGACGAGGCGGCTTTTGCCTACAAACCGCTCGACGAGATCCTCGAGAACATCGGCGATACCGTGACCGTCGTCAGGCGTATCAGGCCCATCTACAATTTTAAGGCCGCGGAATAAGCGGCAAAGGCAACCAGGAGCAGCCATATGGTGTATCAGGTCTTGGGGAAAACCGGTCTTGAAGTCAGTCTCGCTTCACTGGGCAGCGGCGGGCACAGCCGCATAGGCCTGGCCACCGGCAGATCGGCTGCCGAGAGCATCGCGGTCGTCAGGCACGCGCTGGAGCAGGGCGTCAACCTGATCGACAGCTCCGAAATCTACGGGACGGAAGAGCTGGTCGGCAAAGCCATCGCCGGCTGGCCGCGCCGCAACGTCATCTTATCGACCAAAGCCGCCATGATGCGTGACAACCGGCTGAAAACAGCCAGGCAGCTGGAGGAAAGCCTCGACGACAGTTTACGGCGGCTGCGGACCGACTACGTGGATATCTACCATCTGCATGCTGTCCAGTCCTCCGATTATGGCTATGCATTGCACGAACTGGTTCCGGTGCTCCAGAAACTGAAGCGGCAGGGAAAAATCCGCTTTATCGGCATTACAGAGGCGTTCGCTTCGGATCCGACCCACGAAACCTTGCAGCTGGCCGTCAGGGACGACTGCTGGGATGTGATGATGGTCGGTT